>JBKBNR010000118.1:0-8544 GCA_046295315.1 Hyphomicrobiaceae bacterium | reverse complement strand
GTGTGATGACCGAGAAGTCCGCTGCATACTTTTCAGCTCGGTAGTGAGCCGGACTTCTCGGTCTGGATCACACGAGTTTACTTCTACTTCTAGTGTCGTTCAGATCGCGAAATTCGTTCGGAGCGTGCGGCAGATTGAGACGAATTTCGCGATCACGACACTAGATGTACTCGCCGTGAATGGCTTCCTTGGCGCGCGTCGTGGAAACCGAGTGGCGTGAGGGCAGTAGAACGGAAACGGCGGTGCCTTGGCCTTTGCGGCTTTTGATGTCGATGCGGCCACCGTGCAGATCGATGAGGGCGCGCGCGATGGGCAGGCCGAGGCCCGCGCCCTCACGCCAGCGCGTGCGGCTGCCGTCGACCTGACCGAACGGTGTCATGGCGACGGCGATTTCTTCTTCCGACATGCCGACCCCGTTGTCGCGGATGACGACGACGAGGCCGCCGTCCATCGTTGCTGTCGCCTCGATCAACACCTTGCCGCCGTTCGGCGTGAACTTGATGGGGTTGGAAACGATGTTGCTGATCGCTTGGCGCAGCTTGGCGGTATCGCCACGCACCGGCGGCAGCGGCGACGGCATCGACACGGCCAGTTCGACGCCGCTGTCATAGGCCTGCTTCTGAAACGTGGTCTGGCAGTATTTGACGATGTCGGCGATGCTGGTCTCGTGGGCGTCGATCGTATACTTGCCACTTTGTATCTTCGATATGTCGAGAATATCGTTGATGACCGACAGCAGATGGTCGGCGCTGTCGTTGATGAGCTGGGCGTATTCCACGATCTCGTCGTCGGGCAGTCGCCGGCGGTCGTGTTCGGCGAGGATCTTTGAAAACCCGATGATGGTGTTGAGCGGTGTCCGCAGCTCATGACTCATGTTGGCGATGAATTCGGATTTGACGCGGTTGGCCAACTCGGACTCGATGCGCGCGGTCTGCTCCGCGGCGCGCGTGCGCTGGCGCAAAACGGCATCGCCCAGTAACGACGAATACACACTCATCAGTGAGTTGCTTCTGCTTTTTCCAAAAGCGTCGTTGATCATCTGGCGGTCGTGCCCCTGCACCGGTTCAACGCCAAAGGGTAGTCGAGAAGGGATAACCAGGCGTTAATCGCTGCCGAGCCGTGACGGTATCGACATCTCTCGCCGCGCATTGAGATGAGCGGTGCGGACATGATAAAATCTATTAAAAACAGACGATTGCAAGTTTCAGTGACATAGAGACGTGTGCAAGACGATTTTTGTGCGGAATGTTTTTGTTTCGGCAAGCACCAGCAGGCGCGGCCACTGCGAATCAGTGGCATCGCGAGCGCCCGCCCGGCGCCCGGCTCGCCCCTACCATTGAGAGGCAGATTTGCCGCAACGCGAAGTCCAAGCGGCGCGAGGGCATGGACAAGAGGTCAGGAAAAATACCAAGCTCACGCACTGAAAAAACAAGACAACACCGAAAACGGGGTGGAGGGACCAATCATGCGCCGCGACTCCAGACCGATCACATGCGGCGCGCTTGGAGTGCTGCTCGGCGCGGCATCCGCGGCGCAGGCTGAACCAGCGGTCGGCCAGTTCGAGTTGAAAGATCTGGAAGCGGAGCCGGGCGAGATCGAGTTTCAAAGTCAGAACGCCTGGACCTTCGGCAATCCGCGTCGCCGTGTGGCGCTCGATCCCGGCGGCGAGCCCGTATTCGACACCAACGCCGCAGCGCGGCAACGCCATGCCCTCGAATTGGAGTTCAGCTTGACGCGCTGGCTCAGAACCCGCGTCGGCATCGAGTTCGAGAAGGAGCGCCTCGACGATCCTCCGTCACCGGCTGCAGCCGACGCCATGGCGCCGCTGCAACTCACCGAAATCGCCCTCGAAGGCGTCGTGATTTTAAAGCCGGTTCCGGAAGGCGGCGGCGTTGGTTTCGGCGTGCTGGCGGAGTTCGAGCACGCGCTGGCGCCGGGGGAGATGCATTCGATCAACTTCGGTCCGATCGTCGCGGCGAGGTGGGGTGAATGGCAGACCATCGCCAACATCATGCTGGTGCATCATTTCGGCGCCGGCGAGATCGAGGACGACGGCGGAGTCGAGCGCGACGACAAGTGGGATCTCGCCTACGCGCTGCAACTCAAATACGATTTCGATACGACCTGGGCGCTCGCGCTCGAGGCTTATGGCACGTTCGACCGGCTGGGCGAGACGGGGCAGCGTAGCGACGGTGCTGAGATGTTCGGCGATCACGACCAGCATCGCGCCGGACCGATCGTCTACTATTCTTGGCGGCAGTCGACGCGTGCAAGACGTGAAAGTCGAGCCCACCTCTCCCGCCGTGGTGCTGTTGGCGCAACCTTCGACGACGGCGACAAGCCCGGTGCCGGCGACGACGACGCGGGTGTCACCGTCACATTCGGCACCGGTCTCCTGTTCGGTCTCAACGACAACACGCCGGATGCGACGCTGAAAGCCAGCCTCGAAGTCGAGTTCTGAGGACGACGCGGGCAACTGCGGTGCTTGCCATGGTCGTACGAGAGGGCGGAACGACGAACTGCGGGGTAGCAGCACATTCCTCGTAGAAGAAGCGGGGCCGGGGCGTTGCCCGGCCACTGCCCCACGCTCACCTCAGGCGAAATTCGCCGCGGTCGTCCCGTATCAGAACTTGACCTTGACACCGCCATAGACCGCTACCGGAGCCCCCGGAACGATTGACCGGGGATCGGTGAATTGGAAGTTCGGCGCCACCACCTCGCCCGGTGCCTCGTCAGCCTCGAACAGGGTGCCGAACACGCCGTACTTGCGGTCGAAGATGTTGTTGGCGAAGGCATAAAGCTGGATCGAATTGGTCAGGTCGAAGGACGTCGAAAGGTCGACCCGCGTGTAGCCGTTGAGCTTGTCCAGCAGATTGGCGTCGTCACCGAAGTAGTACTGGCCGGAGGTCGCGACGAGATCCGCTCCCACCTTCCAGCGCGGCGTGACGTAGTAGTCGAAGCCGGTCTTGAAGCGGTGATTGGGTATGCCGGGGATGTTGTCCCCCTTCTCGACGTTGATGCAACTGTCCTCGTTCTGGGAAACGCACGGACCGGCAAACGGGTTGGCGGGCGAGGAGAACTCATTTGCCGTTTCGTAGGTCGCCTTGACATAGGCATAGCTGGCGTACATGGACAGCGGCCCGTAGCTGTACTTGAGGTTGGCTTCGACGCCGCGCCGCAGGGTTTCTCCCGCATTGAAGAAGTACCCGCGACCCGTCGTCGACGACGCGACGAACAGAATGTCATCCTCGTTAGTGGTCTGGAACAAGCCGAGCCCCCAGTTCAACCGCTGGTCGCCGCTCGGCGATTTCATCTGGCCGCGAAGACCGAGTTCATAGGTCTTCGATACGACCTGATCTAGCGGCGGATCGTCTGTCAGGAAGCTCTCGATCGGGCACGGGTTCTCAGGGTTGGCGCAGGCGAGTTCGGCCGGGGTCGGCGCACGGTTGGCTTCCGAATAGCCACCGAAGAGCGTGATGCCGGGCACCAGTTCATAAGTTGCGCCGACCGTTGGGTTGAAGCGCTGGAACTTGTGTTTGGAGGTTATCCCGTCGAACTCGCCCGTCAGGTCTTCGAGATCGATCTTGGCATGGTTGAAGCGTCCGCCGAAAGTCAGCGTCAGGCGGTCTGTCAGGTCGAAGGCGTTGAGGACGAACAGACCCAAATACCTCGTGTCGACGGCCACGTCGCGGCCGGTGAAGTCGTCGGGCTCGGCGATGATGATCCCGGAACCGTTGACGACGAACCGGTCGCCGATTGAACCGAGCTCGGACGACGTTTTGTATCTGACCTTCCCCTGGTCGTAGCTGGCGCCGATGACGAAATGGTTGTTGCGGCCGAATATCTGTCGCTTGTCGGCCGCCTGCAGCGAAAACCCGAAGCTGTCGCTGTCGGTGCGGATGCGATCGATGACGCCGAACGGTTCGTCGATGCCGAGTGTATCGGGATTGATCGTGTTGCCGAACGCATCACGCAGTTGCGCGATCTCGTTGTTCTCGATCTCCTCCGAACAGATGTTATCGGCGTCGAAGTCGGCCTCGACGCCCGCCGTCGGGTTGTCCGCCAGCACGTCGCCGCACTCCTCGAACTCGGCGACGTTGCCATCGACGACGCGCGACTTGAAGCGCCGATAATAGGCGAGCCCCGACAGCGTCAGCGTGTCGGAAACTTTCACCGAAGCGTTGAAGGACGGCATGAACACTTCGAGGTCCGTCGTCTGCGGCGAGGTGAAGGTGCGGGCGCGGTCGATGGCCAGCAACTCGACCGGCGAGGCGGCGACGATGCCGACGTCACTGTCGGCCATCGTCAGATTGAAATGCACCTCGACGCCGGAGTTCTTGAAGCCGAGATCGACGAAGGCCCGCTTGGTTTCGGTCGGCGAGAAATCGCGCCAGCCATTCTCCTCAATCGCCTCGCCGGCGAAATACAATGCGAAAGGGCCGCTCTGCTGGCCGACCTGCACGCCGACCTGTTTGCGCCCGAAGGAGCCGACCATGGCGTCGACCTCGACGCCCTGGAATTGAAAGCCGTCCTTCATGGCGATCGAGATGGCGCCGCCGATGGCGTTGAGACCGAAGATGGGATTGCCGCTCAGAATCGTCATGTCGGAAATTGCGTTCTTCGGCAGGATGTCCCAGTTGGTCGTATCACCGAAAACCTCGTTGATACGCACCCCGTTCTGATAAACGGCGAGGCCCTGCGGGAAGCCGTTGAGCGAGCCGGCGCCGAAGCCGCGATAGTCCAGCTGTGCGCGCATGTCGTTACCGCCCGCATCGCCGAGGATGATGCCCGGCACTTGCTTCTCCAGAACACGTTGCGGTTCGTTGCTCCCGGCTTCGGCGATGGCCGCGGCTGAAACAGTGGTGACGCTGCCCGGCACTTTTGCAACGGGAATCTCCGAGCCGCCGACCGGCGACATCTGGACGATTTCGCCGCTGGCCCGCTGCTGGTCGAGCGTTGCGGCGGCGGGGACGTCGAGTACAGGTTCCGGAGCAGGCGCCGGCTGCTGCGCGGGTGCGGCCTGCTGCACCGGCTTCGGCTTCGGTTTGGGCTTCGGTTTGGCGGCGGCGGGTTTCGGCTTCGGCGCCTGCGCCGCGGGGGCCTGCTGCTGGATTACCACCGGGGGCAACTGCTGTGCGCTTGGTGCCGGTGCCTGTTGGGCCAAGGCGCCGGCAGGGATCAGCGCCGTGCCGCAAACCCCGATAACGATGGCGCCGGTCTTTTCGACTTTTCTCATTGTTCTGGTTGCCCCTCGTTAGCCTGTTGGCCGGTTGGTCCCGCCTTCGACCATTGCCACGGAAAATCGGGAACTATTCCCATCGAGATTCGGGAAAGCCCAGATTTTCTAAATGGTTAGTCTGATGCATCCTGACTCTCTGGATATTTTTTTTGCGTGCCCCGGGTCAAACATAATGGCGCCGGATTGGGCAGTCTCACGCACATCGGCACCGCGCTGTGTCCAACTTGCCGCACAGGCGAAGCAGATCGGGAAATATTGCCACCATTCAGCGGGTGACCTGCCGTGATGGCATCGCCAATTCACGTCAAGGTCAGTTGCCGTGGCGGGGCACGACCCGCTAAAGGTGGCAAAACCTCGCGGGTGTAGCGGCGGAGCCGATTTGATGCGGTGGCTGGCTGACGGTCGAAGGATCGCCGCATCCGTTGGCTATGCGATTGAGAGGCCGGGCGGAAGACGCGAAAAGTGTTGTGGTGATGCCATCCGTTGGCGCATCGCTGGTTATGTTATAACGTAGACGCAAAACCAAGACGGAGGTCCGTGTGCCGATACCCGCATTCGAGATGAGTTCGACCGTGCTCGGGCGCCGGCCGAGGCGCACGCTGACGGTGGCGCTGCGCCTCTATGGCGTTGCTCTGTCCGCCGCGATGGTGGCTTCCACCGCGGCGGCGCAGAGCACGGCGACGACGCAGGGTGCACCCTACACTCCGACGGACGCGGCCGCGGCTGAGGCTCGGCCCGTCCCTGCCGCGCAAGGCGCGCCCAAGGATCGCATCGGCATCGAACTGAACAAGATCGAGCCGCTGGCCAACGGCTGCCGCACGTACCTCGTCATCGACAATGACGGCGATGCCGCCTACTCGGCCTTGAAGCTCGATCTCGTGCTGTTTCAGTCCGACGGGGTCATCGGCCGCCGCGTCGCCCTCGATCTGGCGCCGTTGCGCGCCAAAAAGCGCAGCGTCAAGCTGTTCGATCTCGACGGCACCAAGTGCGATGACATCGCCAGCCTGCTGATCAACGATGTGATGGACTGCAAGATGACGGCGGCCGGCGGCGCGGCCGCGTCCGATCCGAACTGTCTCGATCGCATCGCGCTGAAGACCATCACGAAAGTGCAGATCTCGAAGTAAGGAAGTTTCGCTGTGGCCAATGCTGCCGAAGGCGCGAGCCATCTGTCGCTCATGTCGCTGCTGCTCAATGCTGATCCGGTCGTCCAGAGCGTCATGGCGATGCTCGCCGTCGCGTCCGTGATCTGCTGGGCTCTCATCATCGAGAAGTCCTTTCGTCTCGCATCGCTGCGGCGCCAGGTGGCGCGGCTCGAAACGCTGGCCAAGACCGGTGATGCCGACATCGCCACCGATCGCGTCGGGATGGCAGCGGCGGTCGTTTCCGCAGCCGAAGCCGAGCGCACGGACGGCAACCAGCCGGGCGAAGGCCTCAACGATGTCCGATCGCGCATCGAGCGCGCCATGCGCGGCGCTATGCGGGCCGAATTGAAGCGTGTCGAACAGGGGCTGCCGTTCCTCGCGACAGTCGGCTCCGCGGCGCCCTTCATCGGCCTGTTCGGCACCGTCTGGGGCATCATGCATTCGTTCACGGCGATCGCGCAGGCGAAGGACACGAGCCTCGCCGTCGTCGCTCCCGGCATCGCGGAAGCGCTGTTTGCGACGGCGATCGGCCTCGCCGCGGCGATTCCCGCCGTCGTTGCCTATAACCAGATCGCGGTCTCCCTCGGCCGGGCCGGCGACCGGACATCAGCCGCCATCACGCGCATCGCCGCGCAGTTCGCGCGGTACCACGTCGAGCAGCAGCCGCGCGCGCCGGGCAGTCGCGCGATGGGGAGCTGATCGCGATGGGCATGCAACTCGGCGGACATTACCCGGACGACGAGGATGGCGGATACCGGCCGATGGCCGAGATCAACATCACGCCGTTCGTCGACGTCATGTTGGTGCTGCTGATCATCTTCATGGTGGCGGCCCCGCTTCTCATCCAAGGCGTGCCGGTCGACCTGCCGAGTACGTCGGCGGCGAAACTGGCGCAGACGCGCAAGCCGATGGTGGTGACGCTCGCCGGGGATGGCAATCTCTACATTCGCGACGAGGAGGTGGCGAGAGCAGGCCTCGTCAGCCGCCTTCGCCAGATCAGGAGCACGGAGGGCGACACCGTCGTCTATGTCCGCGCCGACAAGAAGAGCGCCTATGGCGACGTGATGGAGGTGCTCGGCCGCGTCGGCGAGTCGGGTTATGCGCGCGTGTCGCTGCTGTCGAAGCCGACGCCGGCGCAGGCAGCCGCCGCCGCAGCGAATGCCGCCGCCAACGGTTCGGCGCCGCCCGCGCTCGGTAACTGAGGTGGCCTGAGGAATGCTGCGCACCGGAGCCATTCTCGCATCGACGCTGCTGCACGGGGCGCTGGCGCTCGCCCTCGTTGATTTCAGCGGCGGGCGCTCGCTCGACGTCGGCAGCGGCAACGACGAGTTCGTGATCGAGCAAGGCATCGCCATCGAAGGGCTGGCACGGTTCGGCGACGCCGTGGAAACGGTGCAGGCGCTCGATGCCGAGACCGTCAAGGCGCAGGACGCCTTGCCCGAGATCGCCGAGATCAAGACGGCCGAGCCGCCGCCGGACGAGCCGCCGCCGCTGGAGACGCTGCCGCCCGCGACCGAACCCGACGAGTTGAAAGACGTCATCGCCTCGCCCGATGGGCCGACCGAGCAGATCGTGACGGCTGCGGCACCACCACCGGAAGTCTTCGAGACACCGCAGCCGCCGCAGAAGGCGCAGGAGCAGATCGTCGAGCAGATCGCGGTCGTCGAGCAGCAGGCCGCGGCCAAAGCGGAAACGGGTGGCGACGCCTCGGCGTACAGCGCTTATCTCGGATCGCTCAGCAAGCATGTGCAGCGGTTCAAGGTGCGGCCGCGCAACGTCAAGGTGGGCAAGGTTCTGGTGCGCTTCAGCATCGGACCGGACGGGGCGCTGATTTCGCGCGAAATCGAGAGGAGTTCAGGTTCGGAAGAGCTCGATCTGGCGGCGCTGTCGGCGATCGAAAAGGCGGCGCCATTTCCGCGCTTCCCCGCCAGCCTGACGCGATCGTCGATCGACCTCACGGTGCCGTTCGAGTTCGTCAAGCGCTGAGTCCAAGCGGGCTCTCCTCAACGGTTCCGCGGCAGGAAGCGCGCGGCCAGCGGTCCTTCGACGATAGGCGCAACCCTTGCCTCGGCCGCCTCCGCCTCGCGTCGCCGCTTGTTCTCCTCCCTCCGCGCCCGGGCGGCGAGCTTCTGCTCGCGGTCCTGGGCGGCGAACTTGTTC
>JBKBNR010000117.1:0-8558 GCA_046295315.1 Hyphomicrobiaceae bacterium | reverse complement strand
AGGATGTTCGACAGGTTGGTTTCCGCGGCGAGCGCCACGGGCGCCTCGCGCAGCCCCAGCCGGTCGGCGCGCAGCCGCACCTGCGCCGCCGCTTCCTCGCCGGAAAAGTAGAGCGCGCGGCGGCCCGAGTTGGCGACCGCGGCGGAGAGCTGCAAAAGCAGTGTCGATTTGCCGATGCCGGGTTCGCCGCCGATGAGGAGTGCGGAACCCGGCACGACGCCGCCGCCGGTGACGCGGTCGAGTTCCGCGAGCCCGGTCGAGAACCGCGGCGACTCCGCCGTCTCGCCGGCGAGTGTTTCGAGGACCACCTTGCGGCCCGGCGAAGCCTTCGCGATGCCCGAACCAGTGGGAGGCGAGCCGGACGCCTCCTCAACGAGGGTATTCCAGTCGCCGCATTCGGGACACTTGCCGGCCCAGCGTGAGGCGGTGGCGCCGCAGGTCTGGCAGACGAACGCATTTCGAGCGGGCTTGGCCATGCGTCAGCTCCGCGTCTCGACATAGTGGCGCTCGAAGCGGCGCCCGAGGCTGGTCAGCACCTCGTAGCCGATGGTGCCAGCCGCAGCGCCCCGCGCCTCGATGGTGATGTGCGGCCCGATCACCTCGACGAAATCGCCGGGCGCGACGGGTGGGCCGTCGATGTCGGTGACGTCGACGGTGACGAGATCCATGGACACCCGCCCGACGATGGGAACCAACCGACCGCGAATGGCGACGCTAGCGGACGCCAGACCCTCGCCGCTGGCCCGGCTCAGATGACGGAACAGCCCGTCCGCATAGCCCGCCGCGATTACCGCTATGCGCGATGCCCGCGACGGGTGCCACGTCGCCGCATAACCGACCGTCTTGCCGGGCGCCACGTCACGAACCTGCAAAACCTTGACATGCAACTCGACCGTCGCCTGCACGGGCGTGCGCCCGCCGCCGAAGGCCTGCCCGCCGTAGAGCGCATAGCCGGGCCGCACGAGATCGTAGTGATACGTCTTGCCGAGCATCAGCCCGTCGGATGCCGCAAGGCTCGCCCGCGTGCGCGGCAGCAGCGCACGGATGCGCTCGAAAGCCTGGCGCTGTTCGGCGTTCTTCGGTGATGCCGGGTCGTCGGCGCAGGCGAGGTGGCTCATGACGACACGCATATCGAGCGACTCGATGGTAGGTCCATCACTCACCAATTCGGCAACCTCGGGCGCACTGAGGCCGAGCCTGTTGAGGCCCGTATCGACGTGCAGCGCCGAGGCCCTGCGCTCGCCGGATCGACGCGCGACGCCCGCCCATTCGCGCGCTTCCGGCAGACTGGAAATGACCGGACGAACGCCGCTCGCCCGAACCTCGGCGCCGCTGCCGCGCGCCAACCCATCGAGCACGTAGATCGTCGCCATCGGAGCCAGACGCCGCACTGCGATCGCCTCGTCGAGGGTTGCGACGAAGAAGGTGCGGCATCCGGCACCGGCGAGCGCCGGCACGACGCGCGCCGCGCCGAGGCCGTAGGCGTCGGCCTTGACCACGGCGGCGCATTCGGCGGGTCCGACCAACGCCTGAAGCGCCTTCCAATTCGCCGCGATTGCCCCGAGATCGACGACGACGACGCCCGTCGCGCTCGCCGGAAGCGTGCGCAACAGTCGGTCGATCGCAATGTCGCGTTTGGCGTCCACACACAGCCTTTCGCTCGTGCTTGCCCGGCATCAATCCGAGATGCGCTCCGGGAGCTGGTAATCCTTCGCCAGATTGCCGAAGCGCGTGTACTGCGCCTCGAACGCCAGATCGACGGTGCCGACGGGGCCGTGACGCTGCTTGCCGATGATGACTTCGGCGCGGCCCGAGACCATCGCCATCTTCTGTTGCCACTCGAGAAATTTCGGATCGCCTTCGGCAGGCTTCAGGCGCTCGACGTAGTACTCCTCGCGGAACACGAACAAGACGACGTCGGCGTCCTGCTCGATGGAGCCCGATTCGCGCAAGTCCGAAAGCTGCGGACGCTTGTCCTCGCGCTGTTCGACCTGACGCGACAACTGCGACAGCGCGATGATGGGCACCGCCAGTTCCTTGGCCAGAGCTTTGAGGCCGGTGGTGATCTCGGTGATCTCCTGCACGCGGTTGGCTTGCGACGATTTCGACGAGCCGGCGAGCAATTGCAGGTAGTCGACGATCAGCAGGCCGAGGCCTTTCTGGCGCTTCAGCTTGCGGGCGCGCGCGGCGAGCTGCGCGATGGTGATGCCGCCGGTCTGGTCGATGAACAGCGGAATGCGGCTCATCTCTTGGGCAACCTGCACCAGCTTGCCGAACTCGCGCTCGTCGATCATGCCGCGGCGGATCTTCTCCGAGCCGATCTCGGCCTGCTCGGCGAGAATACGGGTGGCGAGCTGTTCCGACGACATTTCGAGGCTGAAGAAGCCGACCACGGCGCCATCGACGACCTCTTCCGTGCCATCCGGGTTCGGCGTCGTGCGATAGTTGCGAGCGACGTTGTAGGCGATGTTGGTGACGAGGGCCGTCTTGCCCATCGACGGACGGCCCGCGAGAATGATGAGATCGGATTTCTGCAAGCCGCCCATCTTCTTGTCGAGATCGCTGAGGCCGGTCGAAATGCCGGAGAGATGACCAGCGCGCTTGAAGGCGCCGTCGGCCATGTCGATGGCGGCCGTCAGCGCCTGCCCGAAGGTGACGAAGCCCTGGCCATACTTGCCACTCTCGGCGAGCCCGTAGAGCTTAGATTCCGCCTCTTGAATCTGCTCCTCGGGCGGGTGGTCGACGGGGCTGTCGAAGGCGGTGTTGACGAGGTCCTCGCCGATGCCGATCAACTGGCGTCGGATCGAGAGATCGTAGACGGTGCGGCCGTAATCGTGGGCGTTGATGATCGTCGTGGCATTGGCGGCGAGCCGGCCGAGATACTGCGGCACCGTGAGGTGCGCGTCGATCGGTTCCGCGTTTTCGAAGAACGTGCGCAGCGTGATCGGATTGACCTTCTTGCCGGCCTGGATCAGCTTGCCCGCGATCTCGAAGATCTGCGCGTGCAGCGGATCATAGAAGTGCTCGGGTCGCAGGAACTGCGAGACCCGGTCGAGCGCCTCGTTGTTGACCAGGATGGCGCCGAGAAGGGCCTGCTCGGCGTCGATGTTGTGGGGCGGCTGGCGAAACGTCAGCGGCGCGTCGGCGGCAGCCGCGGCGCGGAGACGGTCGGCAGGGAGGATGGCGGGGGATGTGGCGCTGTTCTTCATGGTGCCAACCTATAGAGGGGCGTGAGTCGTTCCAACGCCGCTGGTGCCTCACCGCGGCTTGCGCGCGGCGCCGTCCCCGCAATGCACACGGGGTGTCGCAGGTGGGCAAAACGCAGCGAATTCATTTGGTGGGATGGGCGAATCAGCCGGCGGGCACACTGCCCTGTGCTGCGCCACCGTGACTTGCCGCGCGTCCAACCAGCGGGATGACCGCCAGATCGCCCGCGTTCGCATTCATTCAGAAGCGCGGCGGCGCCCGGCCGGGGGCAGCCCGCATGTTGCGAGCTGCACGGAAAAGCCCGCTGCGACATCCGCAGCGGGCTTCGTGTTCGTTGTGACGGGGTGCGCGACGGGCGAACGATGTCGCGAACCCGGATCGTTATCAGGCGTTGTCGGCGTCGCCCTCGAACATCTCGTCGGGGTTGAACGTCTCTATGTCGAGCGCCTCGTCCTTGATGACGGTGACGTCTTCGCCCTTCGCCTGCCGCGCCGCTTCGTCCTCCGACCGCGCCACGTTGAGGCGGATCTTCACCTGCACTTCCGGGTGCAGCGCGATTTCGACGTCGTGGACGCCGAGCGCCTTGATCGCGTTGTCGAGGACGACCTGATTGCGCTCGACGGTGAAGCCGCCAGCGCTGACGACCTCGGCGATATCGCGCGTCGAAACCGAGCCATACAACTGGCCGGTATCGCCGGCCTGACGGATGGCGATGAACACCTGCCCCGCGAGCTTTTCGCCGACCGCTTCCGCCTCGCTCCTCAGCGCCAGGTTGTTGGCCTCGAGCTGCGCGCGCTGCGCCTCGAACAGCTTCCGGTTGGCTTCGGTGGCGCGCAGCGCCTTCTTCTGCGGCAGCAGGTAGTTGCGCGCGTACCCGTTCTTGACGGCGACGACATCGCCCATCTGGCCGAGCTTGGCGATGCGTTGAAGCAGAATGACATCCATGGTGATTCTCCGGATTCTTGTTTTCGAGTTCAGCGAATAGGGATCAAGGACTAGGGATCAGGTGCGCGGTGCTGGCGGCACGGGGCCGCGCGGCAGATTGGGCGGCGGGGCGCCGCCGCGGCGGATGGTGATGAAACTGTCGGCCAGGCCGATGATCGCGATGAGCAGCGAGAACCCGGTGTTGAAGACGATCAACACCGCGTAAAGGCCCCACAGTGCTAGTGGCCGCCAGGATTGCCCGCGCGTGATGTAGTGGATGACCGCGAGGCCCATCAGCACATAGGCGAGGTAGAGCGATCCCGATGCGGCGGAGGCGGCGAGCGCCGGGTAGCCCGGCAGGAACGTCGCGAGGCTGGCGGCGGCCAGCGCGATCGGCGCCCAGCGCGGAAATTGCATCGCCGGAATATCCGGCCACGGCCTCTGCAACCCGCCCGACGCCAGCGCCACGCGCCCCGCCAGCCACAGATTGAACAGCACCGTTAGCATCCACGATAACGACGTCAGCGCGGGCAGCAGATAGACGCCAATCTCAGTGAGGCGCGCGATGTCGGCGTCCTCGAGCTTCTTGCCGTCGCCCATCGCCTCGAGCTGCACGCGCACGACCTCGTCGACGAGCTTGGCCACGGCATCTTTCAGCGTCGCCATGTCGGGCCCGATGAGAAATAGCGCCGCGACCGACATTCCCGCCGAGATCACCGCCGACCAGATGACGAGGCGGCCGATCGGATACCATTCCGTGCCGGTTGTCTCGTCGACGTCGGGGCCGGGACCGCTCGCCGGACGGTTGAGCAGCACGAGATAGACGAGCACGGCGACGGGGATCGCCACGGACGCGGCGAACACGCCAGCGACCGCGGGTGCTATGGCGCCAGCGATGGCGAGGGTGCCGACGAGGCCGCCAACGGCTGCCGAACGCCAGCCGTGCGCGAGCCCGGCGAAGAACAGCGGCAACGCCGTGATGAGGTAGAGCAGCATGCGGGCAAGCAGCGGCCCGTTGGTCGCCGACAAGAAGACCACGGCCGCCGCGCAGCCGGCCGCTATGCCGAACAGAAGTGCTTTTTGAACCAACATCGCTCGCTGTCCCGCGTTGCCGCGGTTAGAGGCAGCCATCGTAACGACGACGGCCCGCCCCAACCCGTGTTTGCGCTGCCGATTCACGTCCGCGATGGAAGGATCGCGAACGATCGGAGCGTTGTGCGTCCGCTGCCGATTCACGGTCTCGGTGCGAGTGCACCTCGACCGATCGGAGCGTGGTATTTCCGCTGCCGATTCACGGTCTCGGTGCGATTGCACCTCGACCGATCGGAGCGTAGTATTTCCGCTGCCGATTCACGGTCTCGGTGCGAGTGCACCTCGACCGATCGGAGCGTGGTATTTCCGCTGCCGATTCACGCCGCGCGTATCCGCACGACGATAGGAAAGGGTGGAAGCGGCGCCACCCGCTGTCACCACAACCAATTCAGCTCACCACGAACGGCAGCAGGCCGAGGAAGCGGGCGCGCTTAATGGCCTTCGCCAACTCGCGCTGCTTCTTCGCCGAAACCGCAGTGATCCGGCTCGGCACGATCTTGCCGCGCTCGGAAATGTAGCGGCCGAGAAGGCGCACGTCCTTGTAGTCGATCTTGGGAGCATTGGCGCCGGAGAAGGGACACGTCTTACGGCGACGATGGAACGGACGGCGGCCACCGCCACCAGAGGAAGGAGCTGCTGCTTCGGACATGGGGATCAAGCCTCCGAGCCGGGGTTGCTGTCACGGGGCGGACGCGGGGGGCGCGGCGCGTCGCCGTCGCGGGGCGGGCGAGCACGGAACGTCGAGCCGCCTTCACGGTCGCCACGCGGCGGCCGGTCGCCACCGCGATCCCCACCGCCGCCGCGGAATCCGCCGCCGCCGCCACGATCGCCACGCGGGCCGCCACGATCACCACCACGGCCGCCGAAGCCGCCGCGGTCGCCGCGATCACCCCGCTCGCCGCGCTCGTCGCGATCCGACTTGCGCATCATCGCCGACGGGTCGGTCTCGTGCTCTTCGACGCGCACGGTGAGGAAGCGGACGATATCGGCGGCAATGCTCATGCGCCGCTCCATCTCGGCGACCGCTGCCGGCGGTGCGTCGATGTTGAGCAGGCTCATGTGCGCCTTGCGGTTCTTCTTCATCTTGTAGGTGAGGGACTTGACGCCCCAGTATTCCGTCTTCGTGACCTTGCCACCCATCGAGGTGATGATCTCGGAGAACTCTTTCGTCAGGGCTTCGACCTGCGTGTTGGAAATATCCTGGCGCGCCAGGAAGACATGCTCGTAAAGCGGCATGCAACGGCCTTTCGGGTTCGAATTGTCCGCCTCGGCGCGTAGCCCCTTAATAGGCCGGGAAAGGCCCACCAGGCACCTAGAAGAGCGGAGACACGGGGAGAGGACGGCGTTGCGAGGTTTCGCATCGCAGTCTGGACGGCCGGCGCTTGCGCGCCCGCCGCTCCCGTTCAGCCTCCAACCGAAGCGGTAAGGCGCGCTTGATACTCTCGTTTCGCCGGGGAGGCAAGGGGCGCAGGATCGCCAGGCGAGGCGGAAACCTGCGGCAATCAGAAGCCGAAGCTCAGTTGCACCGGCTTCTGGCGGCGAGGACGCCCGGCCGCCCGGCGCGGAACCGGCTGCGGCTCGTTGCGCGGCACGCCGGCCATGGAGATCCAGCCGCCGATATTGAAACCAAGGCCGGCCAATATGCGCTCGGTCTCGCCTGAGGCAACGTCGAAATCAGCGGCGGACATGACCTTGCGGCCGGACTTGCTCATGCGCCGCTTGGCGGCGTCGAGCCCGGCACTGTTGGCGATGCGAACCGCTTCCTTGTAGGTCTTGACCCGCACGAGTCGTCCTCTCTCCGCCCGCGGATTCTGCATGCCTTGCGTCGGAAGGGTCAAGCGGCGATTGTGCGACGGCGACTGATTTCCGGGGGCGGCGCGGCGCATGGCCAATCATCTCTGACTACGGCGACAATCTGGACGTGCTGCGCGAGAGCGTCACGGACGAGAGCGTCGATCCCATCTTCCTCGACCCGCCGTTCAACTCGAACGCCATCTACAACGTGCTGTTCCGCGGCCCTTCAGGCGATGCGAGCCAGGCGCAGATCGAAGCGTTCGAGGATACGTGGCACTGGAACAACGCCGCCGAGAGAGCCTTCGACGAGGTGATGCAGGGGCGGAACGCGGACGTCGCCAACATGCTGCGCGCCATGCGCAGTTTCCTCAACGACAACGACATGATGGCTTACCTGACGCACATGGCGGTGCGGCTGGTGGAACTGCACCGCGTGCTGAAGCCGACCGGCTCCATCTACCTGCACTGCGACCCGACCGCGAGCCATTATTTGAAAGTGCTGATGGACGCGGTGTTTGGCTCAGATCGGCACCGCAATGAGATAATTTGGAAGCGCACTTCTGGACACAGTGACGCAACTCGCTTCGGGTCCGTCCACGACACCACTCTATATTATGCCAAGACCGACGCTAGCATTTGGAATGACACGTACCAGGCCTACGACTCTGACTACGTCGAGCGGTATTACCGTTACCGCGACGACGATGGTCGGCGTTTTATGTCTGGGGACGCGGGCGCAAGTGGTCTTCAAGGGGGCGGATACGAGTACGAATGGAAGGGAATATCTCGAATCTGGCGCCTGCCGATTGAAAGCATGAAGAAACTCGATTCTGAAAATCGAATCTTTTACACGAGAAACGGATTTCCTCGTATCAAGCGCTATTTGGACGAAGCAAAGGGGATGCCGACCCAAGATGTTTGGACTGATCTTGAATCTTTACGCTCGTGGCACCAGGAACGCCTCGGCTACCCAACCCAGAAGCCCGTAGCACTCCTTGAACGCATCCTGTCGGCCTCGTCGAACCCCGGCGACGTGGTGCTCGACCCGTTCTGCGGCTGCGGCACCACCGTACACGCGGCGGAAAAGCTCGGCCGGCAGTGGATCGGCATCGACGTCACGCATCTTTCCATTTCGCTGATCGAGAAACGGCTCAAGGATGCGTTTCCCGGCATCCAATTCGAGGTTCACGGCACGCCGAAAGACCTCGAAGGCGCGCGCGACCTTTCAGCCCGGGACAAGTATCAATTCCAGTGGTGGGCGGTGTCTCTCGTCGATGCCGTACCCTACGGCGGCAAGAAGAAAGGCGCCGACGGCGGCATCGACGGTCACATCTTTTTCCGCTCGGGCGCGAAAACGACGGAAAAGGCGATCGTCTCCGTCAAGGGCGGCGGCGTCGGCGTCAAAGACATCCGGGAATTGATCGCCGTGGTGGATCGCGAGCGAGCGAAAATCGGCGTCTACATTTCCTTGGAGCCGCACACCGAGCCGATGAAAAAGGAAGCGGCGGGCGCTGGCCTCTATGACAGCGGCACGGGCAAGA
>JBKBNR010000116.1:0-8574 GCA_046295315.1 Hyphomicrobiaceae bacterium | reverse complement strand
CTCAGAGCCGTCGTCGGGTTCGTCGCTGTCGCTTTCCGGATACGAGGCGACGCCTTCGGTATTCTCGATCGTCGAGATCTCGCTGACCTCGTCGTCCTCGTCCTCGTCCTCGTCGTCGTCGTCATCGTCGTCGGCGGCGCCGACGCCGGCCCCGCTGGCGGCGGCACCCTGGCCGGGCGCTGCCGCGCGTTGCAACCGCGCGGCTTCACGCGCGGCCTCGCGCTTGGCGCGGGCCTCCGCACGCGCTTCGGCAGCTGCCTCCTCGGCAGCTTCGGCGGCGGCTTCTTCCTCGATCAGCGCAAGGCGATCCGCGACCGGGATCTGATAGTAATCGGGGTGGATTTCGTTGAATGCCAGGAAGCCGTGGCGGTTGCCACCATATTCCACGAATGCGGCTTGCAGTGACGGCTCGACGCGCGTGACCTTGGCCAGATAGATATTGCCCCTGAGTTGTTTTCTCGCGGCGCTTTCGTAGTCGAACTCCTCTACGCGGCCTCCGCGCAACACCACCACCCGAGTCTCCTCGGGGTGTGTGGCGTCGATGAGCATTTTGTTCGGTTCTGCCATTTCTCAAAGTCCTCTGCACAGCGGCGCGCACGCCGTCGCGTCCAGGCTTCGAAGCCGGCGCTCGGGCGCGCGGCTCGGCCGCGCGTTCTGTCCAGTCGGGTTGATGGGAATCGGGATCTCGATTTGCGTGCACCCGCCACCGTGCGGCCGGCCCCGAAAGGCAGCAGCGATCCGCCGACACGACGTCGGCGCTTCGATCGGTATGGCGGGCGGAATTCTGGCATGGGCCTCGACGTCTTGGCCTTTGCGGTTGTGGACCTGACCAGCCGCTGCGGCTTTCAGGTCCGGTCACCATCGCGAGCCTGTAACAGCTCGATCCGGCCGTTTATCCCGCGCAGCTCGGGCGCAGGACGGGTTCCATTTCGATCCGCCATATCGGCGGAGTCGGTGAATTGGTCGGTCCCGGAACGCTGCGAACGAGGTGCGCCGGACCGGCTGGGCAGGAGTTCCGGGAGAAGTCCTCGCGGTTCCCGTACAACCTGATACTGGACCTCGAGTCTCCGAGCAGGCGTTCGTCGGCAAGGCCGAGAATGGATGCTCGGATCGTCGCGACACGGGCCGTTCGCCGTCCTTACGTTCGGCGCATGTCGGGGAGAGCGGACCGCAATCCTGGCGGGTTGCCCTGTCGTTTTTAGAGGGGCAGATCCCGACATGACGCCCTGTACACGTCCCGAGTATACGTCCCGACACCGAACCGACGCGACGCAACGGGCGGAAGGCCTCGTCCATCTGATCCGTCCCGAGCGCACCTCCAGCCGTCGGCCGGAACGTGGCATGCTCGAAACGCGGCTGAACGGATTGCCGTTGCGCGCGCGGCTAGTGCTCCGAAGGCCCGGCGGCGGAGTGCTGGATAGTGCGCGACCGACGATCGGGGTGCAGGGCAGAGGCTGGAGCGTGACCGTTTGAGGCGACACGCGCCCGGCGAAACCAGCCGGTAGCGACCCACAATCGAGATGCGAACACCGTCGCCGCAGAGCGACACCCAACTTGTACGGGTTCGCCTAACCGAAGGCAAGGGTGATATAAGCGAATCGCCAGCGTGCAGCAGTGCGGCGACACCTGGTAGCGATGCGCTGCATCGGCTAAAAAATTATGAATTGTCATGAGGATGACGCCGTACAAGCGGTGCCGATGCAAGGTGAGCGGAGCCGTGCCAGACAAGCGAGCCCCAGATCGACGCTCAGCACGATCTGCTGTCACACGGATGATTTTGGGCCTGCCTCTGGTGTGCTTTGCCGGCAACTCCTGGTCGCAGCAAGCGGATTGGGCCGTCGGCAGAGCACCTGCTGCCGCGGCCGGCAATGTTGCCCCGGGGTTCGGTACGATCGAAACACGCCCGGCTGCGAAACCTGCACAATCCCGACGGGCGAAGACCACCGCCACGGCCGCGCCACCGCCGCCGCCGCGCGATAACGGCGCGATACCCGCGACCGCCGTACTCGTCAAAGAGGCGCGGGCCAAGGACATGGGCGAGCAGACACGGTTCACCATGCAACTCACCAAGGGCGTTCGGGTCGAGGTCTACACGCTTGCCAACCCCTATCGCGTCGTCATCGACATGCCCGATGTCGGCTTCGCGTTGCCCGACGGTACGGGCCGCAGCGGCGCCGGGATGGTGACGGCGTTCCGCTACGGGCTGTTCGCCGAGCGCAAAGCCCGCGTCGTGCTGGATCTCGCGTCCCCGGCCAAGATCGTTTCGGCCGCAATGTCAGCGCGCCCGACGCCGGCCGAGGCGGTCGATCTCAATATCGACCTGGCGCCGGTCTCGGCCGCGGAGTTCGGCGGCGGCACCGGCGTTGGCCTATCGGGTGGCGATGGGCCCGCGCCGCGCGCTCAACCTAACGATGAACCGGCGGCAAAGAGGGCGGCCACCGCAAGGCCCGTGATCCTCATCGACCCCGGCCATGGCGGCATCGACCCCGGTGCGCTCGGCGCAAGCAATCTCTTGGAAAAGAATGTTGTTCTGGACGTGGCGCTGAAAATCAAGCGGCGGCTGGACAACCTCGGCAAATATGACGTGCGGTTGACGAGAAGCACCGACGTTTTCGTCTCGCTCGACTCCCGAGTTCGCATGTCGAGGGAGATGGGCGCCGATCTGTTCGTGTCGCTTCACGCCGATTCGATTGCGTCGAAGACCTATGCACCGGTGGTGCGCGGCGCGACGATCTATACGCTGTCGGAGCAGGCCTCCGACGAGCAGGCCCGCGCGATGGCCGAGAAGGAAAACGCGTCCGATCTCATTGCCGGCATCGACACGGGCGCGTCGCAGGATGACAGCGTAGTGCGCAACATATTGATCGACCTCATGAAACGTGAAACGGCAAATTTCTCGGCGGATTTTTCCGCCATCCTGGCCGCCAACATGAAGAAATCGGTCGCCTTGTCGCGGGAACCGCAGCGGGGCGCGGCATTCAAGGTGCTGCGCCAGCCGCATGCGCCGTCGGTCCTGATTGAACTCGGTTTCATGAGCAACGCCGCGGACGAAGCCTTGATGCGGCAGACGGACTGGCAGTCGAAGGTGGCGCAGGCGATTTCGACCGCCGTCGAGCGCTATTTCGAGCGCCGAACCGCCCGCAGCCCATGAATCACGGCGATGGGCGGTTGGCTGCCCTGCACCGCTGTGGATAGCACTTACCCGACGGTAACGACGGCGTGCCACATTCCATGCTACTTTGCCCGCCAGACTGAACCTGCGTGTTGCATTGCAGCGCGACACCTTCTGATGCACAACGGAATTCGATGATAGCAGCAGTCGTCCGGACCCGGCAGATGGGCGTCCGGACCCGGCGCGTCACAAACGACGTCACACAACCTCGCCCGCAAGGCGCAGGCGAGTAGATCGAGCGTCGGAGAAGTCGCGAAGCGATGCGGCGTCCGGCTACGAACGAGAACACGAACGCGAGGTTTTCGAGGTCCATGAGAGCCCCGATCCTGCCGCCACCCGCGCCGCCGCAGCGAAAGCGTCGGCGCAAGAGCTTCCTGCTTGGGTTCCTCGGCTGGAGCTTCGGCACGTTCGTGCTGCTGTTCGTCATCGGCTCCGCGGCCGCCGGCCTGGTCATCTATCGTGCCTCGCAGGACCTGCCGGACTACGAGAGTCTCGCCAAGTACGAGCCACCGGTGATGACGCGCATCCATGCGCACGACGGTTCGCTGATCGCCGAGTACGCGCGCGAGCGGCGCATATTCGTGCCGATCAACACCGTGCCGAAGCTCTTGATCGCGGCGTTCCTGTCGGCGGAAGACAAGCGCTTCTACGAGCATGGCGGCCTCGACATGCAGGGCATCGGCCGCGCCGTGTTCAAGCTGGTGGAAGGCAAGATCAAGGGGTCGGACCGGCGCGCGGAAGGCGCCTCGACCATCACTCAGCAGGTCGCGAAGAACTTCCTGCTTACCAGCGATCGCACCATGGAGCGCAAGATCAAGGAGGCGATCCTCGCGATCCGCATCGAGCGCAGCTACACCAAGGACAAGATCCTCGAGCTCTACCTCAACGAGATCTACCTCGGCATCGGCTCGTACGGTGTCGCCGCCGCTGGACTCAATTATTTCAACAAGGAGCTGAAGGACCTTTCGATCGAGGAGGCGGCCTATCTCGCCGCTCTGCCGAAGGCGCCGAACAACTATCACCCGTTCCGCCACACCGAGCGCGCCACGATCCGCCGCAACTGGATCATCGACCAGATGTGGGAGAACGGCTACATCACCAGGGAGATGGCGAGCGAAGCCAAGGCAAAGCCACTGGTGGTCAATCTGCGCCCGTTCGGCGCCCACATCTTCGCCGCCGAATTCTTTGCCGAGGAGGTCCGTCGCTCGCTGCTCGCCAAGTACGGAGAGGACAAGCTCTACGGCGGCGGTCTTTCGGTTCGCACGACGCTCGATCCGGTGATGCAGGGCTATGCCCGGCGCGCACTGACCAACGGTCTCGTGGCTTTCGACCGCAGCAAGGGGTGGCGCGGCCCGATCAAGAAAATCGATATCGCGGGGGATTGGGGCAAGGCACTCTCCGACATCACCGCGCCGTCCGATCTCGCGCCGTGGCGGCTCGGCGTCGTGCTCGATGCGCAGAAGACCAAGGCCATCGTCGGCTTGAAGCCCGCGGTTCAGCAAAGCGGCGCGCTGGTCGACAAGCGCGAGGCGGTCGAACTGGCGTTCGATGAAGTGAAATGGGCGAAGAAGAGCGAGAACGGGGCGGTGCCGAAAGCCATCACCGACGTGCTCGAAATCGGCGACGTGATCTACGTCGCGCCCAAAGACCCCCAGAATCTCGCCGGGGCCTGGTCGCTGATGCAGGTTCCGGAAGTGCAGGGCGGCCTCGTCGCCCTCGATCCGCATACCGGCCGCGTGCTCGCTGTCGCCGGCGGTTTTTCTTTCGAGCTCAGCCAGTTCGACCGTGCCGTGCAGGCCCGCCGCCAACCGGGCTCGGCGTTCAAGCCGCTGGTCTACGCGGCGGCGCTCGACAACGGCTACAAGCCGACCAGCATCATCCTCGACGCGCCGATCGAGATCGAGCAGGGGCCGGGCAAGGACGTCTGGAGGCCGGAAAACTACGAGAAGAACAAATCTTACGGGCCGACGACGCTGCGGCTCGGCATCGAGAAGTCGAAGAACCAGATGACGGTGCGCCTCGCCCAGGACATGGGTATGCCGCTGATTACCGAGTACGCGCGCCGCTTCGGCGTCTATGACGACCTGCTGCCGGTGCTCGCCATGTCGCTCGGCGCAGGCGAGACGACGCTGCTGCGCATGGTGACCGCCTACGCGATGATCGCCAACGGTGGCCGTCAGGTGCAGGCGACGTTCATCGACCGCATCCAGGATCGCTGGGGCCGCTCGGTCTGGCGTCACGACAACCGTCAGTGCGACGGATGCAAGGCGGATGCCTGGAGCAATCAGCCCGAACCCGTGGTTCCCGACGACCGCAAGCAGATCATCGACCCGCACACCGCCTATCAGATGACCTCGATCATGGAGGGCGTGGTGCAGCGTGGCACCGCGACGTCGCTGAAGTCGCTCGGCATGCCGATCGCCGGCAAGACGGGCACCACCAACGACGAGAAGGACGCCTGGTTCGTCGGCTACACGCCGGATCTCGTGGTCGGCGTTTTCGTCGGCTACGACACACCGCGTCCCATGGGCAAGGGGCAGACCGGCGGCAACGTCGCGGCGCCCATCTTCGGCGAGTTCATGAAGGCGGCGCAGGCCGGCAAGCCGGCTGTCCCGTTCCGTATTCCGCCCGGGCTCAGGCAAATCCAGGTGAGCCTGCGCACGGGGCTGAGGGCCCAGCCCGGCGATACCGATGTCGTGGTCGAGGCGTTCAAGCCGGGCGAGGAGCCCGACGACGCTTACTCCGTCATCGGCTTCACCAACACGGCGAGCGAAGCCGATGGCTCTGCCGCCGGCGATGCCTATGTGCCGGCCTCCTCGCGCGGTGCGACGGGCGGCGCCCCGGCTTACTCAGGCGGCCGCGGCGGCCTCTGGTAGCGGCGAGCGGCCGCGCATCCGTGGCCGCCGGAGTCGACCGTGCGTCCAGCTCGGTTTACAGCCGCGGCGACGCTCACTATACGTTGGCGCTCTCCCAACACTTTCAGCCTCGGACGAGGGTACAGCGATGCGCGCTGAATCGCAGAAAAACGTCGATTCCATCAAGGAGGCGCTGGCCCTCCTGAGGAGGCATCTTTGACTGGGATACCGCGGAAGCCCGTCTCGCCGAACTGAACCGCCGTGCCGAGGACCCGGCGCTGTGGGGCAATCCCCAGCAGGCGCAGAAAGTCATGCGCCAGCGCCAGCAACTCGAGGAAGCGATCAAGACTTACCTCAAGCTCGATCGCGAACTCGACGACTGCGTGACGCTGATCGAACTCGGTGAAGCCGAGGACGACGCAGCGACGATCGAGGAAGGCGAAGCCGCATTGCGCCGCCTCGACGACGACGCGCAGCGCCGCTCGATCGAAGCACTGCTCTCGGGCGAAGCGGACAGCAACGACACCTATGTCGAAATCCATGCCGGCGCCGGCGGCACGGAAAGCCAGGACTGGGCCGAGATGCTGACGCGCATGTACACGCGCTGGGCGGAAAAGCGCGGCTACAAAGTGAGCCTGCTCGAGCAGAGCCCGGGCGAGGAAGCCGGCCTCAAGTCGGCGACGCTCGAAATCAAGGGGCAGAACGCCTATGGCTGGATGAAGACGGAGTCGGGCGTCCACCGGCTGGTGCGCATTTCGCCCTACGATTCCAACGCGCGGCGGCACACCTCGTTCGCGTCGGTGTGGGTTTACCCGGTGGTCGACGACGACATCGACATTGTCATCAACGAAAGCGAATGCCGCGTCGATACCTATCGGTCGTCGGGCGCCGGCGGTCAGCACGTCAACACCACCGATTCCGCGGTGCGCATCACGCACATCCCGACCGGCATCGCGGTGGCGAGCCAGCAGGAGCGCAGCCAGATCAAGAACCGCGCCATCGCCTGGGCCATGCTCAAGTCGCGGCTCTACGAGCTGGAGCTGAAGAAGCGCGAGGACAAGGCCAACGCGGAAGCGGCGAGCAAGACGGATATCGGCTGGGGCCACCAGATCCGCTCGTATGTGCTGCAGCCCTACCAGATGGTGAAGGACCTGCGCACCGGCGTCACCAGCGGCACGCCAGCGGCGGTGCTCGACGGCGACATCGACATGTTTCTCGAAGCCTCGCTGGCGGCGCGCATCAAAGGCACCAGCGGCGATGTTGTCGACGACATCGACTAGGGTCTGGCCCCTTTAACGGGCGCGGTCAGGATTCCCAAATCCGTCGCTCCGTGATTCCGTGTCTTCCAGCGGGGGAGGCACGGATATGTCTGATCTGTTTTGATTTTCCGACGAGCAGTGGGCGCGCATCGCGCCGGTGCTACCGAAGACTACGCGCGGCTTGAAGCGCGTCGACGACCGTCGCGTGCTGAGCGGCATCGTACACGTTCTCAAATCCGGTTGCCGATGGGCGGACTGCCCAGCCGACTACGGTCCGAAGAAAACCATCTACAATCGCTTCGTCGGATGGGCCGAACGCGGCATCTGGGAGAACATCTTCGCAGCGTTGGCAGGGCGTGACGAGGATGCCGACCGATTGATGATCGACACCACCATCCTAAGCGGCGTGCGTGGCCGATTGCGGCCGGACGGTGCGGAACCGCCGTCTGAGCAGCGGCGGCTTTGCGCTTCGTTGAACCGAGTGTTTCTTCCTTTAGTTGGTACACTTGGGTGTGGTCGAACGATTAAGACAAGGCGGGGCGGGAGGGCGGCCGACGACGGGCGAGCTCTCACGGAAATCTGGTCGTCGCGTAAAGGGGAGCTTCCCAGCTATGTCGAATTCACTTCTCGATGCCCTATCGGGCATGATGTCACCCGAATTGGTGCGAACCGCCGCTAAGGCGACAGGCGAAACGCCGGATGGCATTTCCGCGGTTCTCGGTGCAGCGATCCCTGCGATCCTCGGCCAGATGGCGCAGGGGTCCGGTAATTCCACCATGATGGATCAGATCATCGGCATGGCACGCAGCCCCGCCGTCGATGATTTTATCGATCCGGGTCGCATGCTGTCGCAGATCGGCGGCGTACTCGGCGGATCGAGTGCGGGCGGCGCCGCGTCCGGGCTCGGCGAGACGCTGCTCAACGCGCTGTTCGGCAAGAATGTCGGGGCCATCATCGCGGCGATCGCGGGCATGGCTGGTCTGCGCAACAGCTCCACAGTCGGCGCATTGCTGAAGTTTGCCGGGCCGATGGTGCTGGCGGCGATCGCCAAGCGTCTCGGTGGTTCGATGTCGGGCAAGGCGCTCGGAGCGCTGCTCGGCCAGGAACGGGACGGCATCATGGCGGCCCTGCCGGGGCCGCTGGTCGGCGCCATGGGTCTGATGGGCGGTGGCGGCTCGGCGACGGCCGGCGCATCCGCCGCAGCGGCTACAGCCGCGACGTCGGCAGCCGCCGTGGCGGCCGGTTCGAAGGCGGTCAACACCGCCGCCGGCGTCGTCGGCGCGGCGGC
>JBKBNR010000115.1:0-8587 GCA_046295315.1 Hyphomicrobiaceae bacterium | reverse complement strand
GTTGAAGGCGTCGTAGTAGCGCTTGATCAGGGCCAGGGTGTCGGCGCGACGGCCTGCCTCGGTTCCGCTCGCTTGCATTCGGGATTGCTCCTCGTTGTCGATCAGCCGGATTCGGTGTGGCCATAGCAGATCGCAACGCGCGGAGCCAAGACGATCTCGCCGCCGCACGGCCGCCTGCCGCTGATGTTGCGGATAATCAAAGGGATGTCCAGGCGACGCCCTGCCTTTGGCCGCGTTCGCCGCGAGGATTTCGCTGTCGTGGCGCGGCGACCGCCGAGACGAGCCGAAACGTGTGGCGGGCCTGCGGGTGAACCTGCCGCGCAGGCAGTCCGTTATTTCGCAGTCCGATCTTCTCATGGGGTAACGCTCATGCAACCCATCACAACCCGGCGTCGTTCGCCGGTCGGCAGGCGCGGCGGCAGCACAGGGTCGGCCGGCCGCGAACGCAAAGGCTCGCCCGGCCCCTCGGTCCTGCGCCCGAACGAGGAAACCTGATGGCCGATCCCATACCGACCAGTGTCGTCTGGTTCAAGCGCGACCTGCGGACGGTGGACCATCGTCCGCTGTTCGAAGCCGCGGCCCGCGGCCGTGTCATCCCGCTGCTGGTTGTCGAGCCCGAACTCTGGATGCAACCCGATGCGTCCTATCGCCAGTTCGCCTTCATGCGCGAGTGCGCCCTGGAACTCGGCACCGCACTCGAACAGTTGGGAACGAACCTCGTGATCCGCGTTGGCCGCATCGTCGATGTGCTGGCGGAGTTGCAGGCCTCGCACGGCGTCTCGCATGTGTGGTCACACGAGGAAACGGGCAATGGCTGGACCTTTCGCCGTGATCGCGAGGTCGGCGCCTGGTGCCGCGCCAACGGCGTGGAGATGCACGAGGTGGCGCAGTTCGGCGTCGTGCGCCGCCTGAGGAGCCGCGACGGTTGGGCTGGGCGCTGGGACCGGCAGATGGCGGCGCCGATCACGCCGCCACCCACCCGGCTGAACGGCGTCACCGGCCTGGAAGCCGGTTATCTGCCATCACCCGAAGCCATCGGCCTCACATCTGATGGGTGTAGCGGACGCCAACGCGGCGGGCGCAGCGTCGCGCTTGCGACGATGGACAGCTTTCTGGCGCGCCGCGGCAAGCCCTATCGCTCCGCCATGTCGAGCCCGGTCAGTGGCGCCATGCATGGCTCGCGTCTCTCGCCCCATCTTGCCTGGGGCGCGGTTTCGATGCGCGAGGTGGCACAGGCGACGTGGTCTCGCCAGCGTGGTTTGCGCGGTGACGCCAGCGACGACGCGCGGGCATGGCGGGGGTCACTCGTCTCGTTCGCGGGGCGTTTGCACTGGCACTGCCATTTCATCCAGAAGCTCGAAAGCGAGCCGGCGATCGAAACGGTCGAACTGCACCCGGCCGCGCGGGGGCTTCGGCCGCGGTCTGCTGATGCCGCTATGCTCGGGGGGTGGACGCGCGGCGAAACCGGCTATCCGTTCGTCGACGCGTGCATGCGCTCGCTGCACGCGACCGGGTGGCTGAACTTCCGCATGCGGGCGATGCTGGTGTCGTTCGCGAGCTATAACCTCTGGCTGCCTTGGCAAGAGACCGGGCTCGTGCTGGCACGGCTGTTCACCGATTATGAGCCGGGCATCCACTGGCCGCAGATGCAGATGCAGTCGGGCACGACGGGCATCAACACTATTCGTATCTACAACCCCGTGAAACAGGGCTACGACCACGACCCGTCGGGCGCGTTCGTGCGAACCTGGGTACCCGAACTCGCCGGGGTACCGGACGCCCACATTCACGAGCCGTGGACGTGGGGCGGTGCGGCTGCGGTGATCGGGCGACGTTATCCCCACCGCATCGTCGATCTTGCCCTGTCCACTGCCGCCGCCAAGGACCGCGTCTATGGGGCTCGTCGCGGCGCGGGATTTGGCGACGCCGCCGACGCCATCCAGAACAAACACGGCAGTCGTAAAAGCGGCATCGCGATGACTGGACAAAAGCGCGGCGGCAAGCGCCGGGGCGGAGCCGTGCGCGAGCAATTCGAATTCGATTTGTAGACGCCGTCGAGCGCTGCCGCGCGTTCAATCATGATCGCGGGAGACGGCGCGCGACACTGGAGATGGCGCGCGACGGGCATCGCCATCTTCTGAAAACGGCCGGCTCTCGTTCGGAGGCTGTCGTTCGGGAACTCCTGCGGCGCCGTTGAACTCGCGATGTCCTGAGAGCCGATGCACGTCGGTCGAGGGCGAGGTGCAGGTTCGCCAGCCCGCGCGGCGCGAACACCCGCGCGACGTTCTCGGCGATGCCGCGTCTCTGCGCTATTGCGTCAAGGCGATGCTGCGATTGCGGCGGTCGCCGACCACGGCGACGGGTAGACGCCCAGTCGTTCGAGGACCAGCCGGACGGCGCGCTCATGCACGTCGGCACATGGCCGCGGGCACCTCGCATGGTGCGGCGTGCCTCCCCTCGCTCACGAGCTACCGCCTCCCGAACCCCCAGGGCGGATCATGTTGGGCACGTCGGAGAGTGTCGTGCTTCAGTGCGCTGCAGGTTGCGTGGCACGGTTAACAAAACATTCGGATGACGCGGCGATAATCGCCGTGAACAGGCAGAATCATTGCGGACTTCCATGTTGTCGCGACAGACGAAATTCGGGCTGTTGGCCGCCGCCGCCATTTTCGGCTCGACCGGCTTCAATCTGTTTGTGATGCAACCCGATGCGCCACGCGGTTCTCGGCCCGAGCGCGCCTATCGCGGCCTCGATCAACTGCCGGGAGCCGGCTCGACGGCGCTGAACCCGCCGGTGCCAGCCGCGGCGCGCGCCGTCGAACCCGCTGGCGCAACGGGGGGCAAGCGATCGTCCGCGAGTGAACCCGCGTCGGACCCTGCGCGCACGATTCGAGCCGTGCAGCAGGCGCTCGCCGTTCGCGGCTACTATACCGGTGTCGCGGATGGCGTCCTCGGGTTGGCGACGCGCGCAGCGATCATGGATTTCGAGCAGGAAAACGGCCAGCCATTGACTGGCGAAGCGTCGCCCGCGGTGTTGAAGTCGGTGGCGATGGCGCCGCGCCGCGGCGAGATCCGCGCGGCAGGTGTGACGATGGCCAACGACCAACGCCCGAGCGCCGAGGCCGAGGGCGTCATCCGAACCGTGCAGCAATCGCTCGACCGCCTCGGCTATCGCCCGGGGCCTGCCGATGGACGCATGGGCGAGGCGACGGCCGCGGCCATCCGCGCCTTCGAAGCCGATCAATCGCTCGATGTGACCGGTCGCGTGTATGCCGAACTCGTGCTGCGCCTCGCCGAGCGCACCAAGGCTGGTCACGTCGCCAACAGCGATTGACCTCCCTGAGGTTCGTCGCGCGCTGCACGCCGCGTCCGCCTGCCGCTATAGTTCGCTGAGCCGAAGTCGCGGTCGAGTGGGAAGACAACGAACATGATGCGTCTGAAAGCCGAGATATGGGTGAAGGCCTACGTGCGCCGCTGCAACGGCGATGGCGCAAACGCTGTTGTCGCGCGCCACGGCGATGACGATGCCGGGGCGATCTACATCAAGGTGACGCGTGGCGACCGCATGGCTCACATCTATGCTCCCGCACCGGCTGGCATCGACGAAGCGGCGGGCGATCGCCGCTGGGTCTCGATCACCGGCAAGACGCCCATGACGGAGCGGGATGCCGATGCACGCCTGGAGCGCGAATTGCGCTTCGACAGCGATATGTGGCTCGTCGAGGTCGAGGATCGAGACGGCCGCCATTTCCTCGACGATTGGCTGCTCGAAGAAGGAACCTGATTGCAACACAGGGAACAGCGCGAGCGGAGTGCAGCGGATATTCACTATTCATTAGCGATGTCGGCTGTCACTTAGTCAGTAAGGGCCGAAATTGATTTGTGAGTCGCCCGGGGGAGGAGCACCAGCAACCCAATTCGAAGGATCGGCCATGGCACATATCGTCGACTTCCGCTCAACTGTTCGCCGCCCGAACGCGCGCTCGGCCCGTTCCGGCGCCGGTTCCGCCGAGATCGTGATCTTTCCAGGCGTCCGCTACGAACGCTGGTCCAACGGACCATCGGCAACGCAAGCCGTCGCGTTTCGCGATCGCATCGAATTGCCAGATTGAACGTCTCGCGCACGGACAGACTGAGCAATCCCGTGTCGGTGCGGTACGGCCGGTCCGCGCGCCTTACCCGACAGTTGGGCGGGCCACCCGGTCGCGCACCCGGTAGCCTGAACGTGCGAACTCTCGGGTCATCGAAATTGCCCTTCGATACATCCGATACAACGACACCGCGTCGACATCGGCCCTCGCTGGTTCATGCAACTGCTCAACCCGGGGTCGGCTCGATCGCCGCGATCGACTTCGGCTGAACATCGACGTCCGCTGAACCAACGGCGCACCCGCCCCAGTGCGGTCGCGTATCCGGGCTGACCCTGCCCCCTGGCGGCACTCGTTCATAGCAAGAGTTCGTCGCTCCTCTGGCCCTGATCGGACCTCCTTGCAAACTCTGCGGGTGTCAGCCCGACCAGACTGGTGTCTGGGCAAGGCCGATTGTCGTCGTCGTGCCAGCCGGCGCTTCAACTCGCGGGCAGGCGCCGATGGGCGGACTGCGGTTTCGTTCAGGCACTCGTGGCGCAGCCGGCCCGTCGGGCGCATCGCAGCCGACACGGCTGGTCGGGCCAGCGCTGCCCGATGTCATGCTGACGCCGCGCCGCCTTTCGCGGAAGGATCGAGCATCGGCGCAGCGCTCGCCCGCAAGCGCCGAGAGGCGGAAGCGCTCGAGCGCTCGATCGACGACACCCACCGCTGCCGTAGCGGCTGGTCCCATGCCAGCAGGGGCGGCCATCACGATGGGATCTCGAAGAAGGACGTCGGGACAAAACTGCGCGCGCTGTGATCCTTGCCGTCGAAGCCACGACAATTGCTGAGGACGTCGGTATCGCCGATCCTGTAGGTGCGCCGGATGTGTGTATGTCCGTGCACCCAGTACCGTATCGCGCCGAGCGCCCTGATCTCGTGATCGAGATCACTGGCGTAAGCGCAGTCGAGACCATTGCCCTGATGCAGCGGATTGAGCCCCTGCAAACTCGGGGCGTGGTGCGTGATGACGACGAGCGGTCTGCCTGATGCATCGGCGACCGCCTGCCGGAGCGCGGCCCTGGCTGTATCGAAGGCCGCGACTGCATCCTCGGGCCGAAACTTGCGTACGGTAAGGCTTGCGTCGGGCTGCCTTTCTCGCACTCTCACGAAGAAGAATTCTCCCATGCCCTTGCGGGCACGATCCATCGCAACCCGGCTCCGCCCGTCGAAGTCCGACCACAATGTCGAGCCGAAGAACCTTACACCGCCGATCTCCGCACTCTCGTTGTCAAGCACTGTGAAGCCAGGAAGCCATCGCCGTAGTTGTGTGACAGTGTCGTCGAAGAGGCCGTCATAGTGGTCGTGGTTGCCGACGACGAAGAGGACATGACGGAAGTGTGCGCTCGCCTGCTCGGCAAACCGGAAGACACGCTCGCGCTGGTTGATGCTGTACATGTCGGTGCGAGCGGGATCGAGCCGAGCGGCATGGCAAAGATCGCCCGCAAGGATCAGCACGTCACCTCTCGGCAGTTTCCACGGGAAGTCTTGGGTTTCCAGATGAAGGTCGCTTACATAGTGGCAGCGCATCATGGGCCTCGCTCGAAAAGGGTCGACCCCAGTGTGTGCTGCTTCGGGCCACTTGTCGGTTAAGCGCCATTAACTTTTGGGCATCTCGCGGCTCCCCGGACCGGTCGCTGCATGGCAGCATCGAGGGCATGCCTCGGTGTCCCCAGGCGGGCTGTTCTGCTACCGGCGCGCGGCGGCGAGGTCTTCGCCAGAAGCGAGTTCAGCGACGGGAACGTGTCGCGCGTGCGGCCAATGGTGTGTGAGTGCGTCATCGCGGCCCCGGACCACCGACGTTGCGGCACCGGCAATCGTCCGGCTCGCTTCCGAACCTGATGTTCGACCGCCGCCTCACGAAGTGCCGAGTCTTATCGACGCGGCTTTTGCTTCGCAGGCCGGATCATCGGCGCGGGCGATGGCGCGCGGGTCTTCATCAGGTTGCGCCATCATGGCGGCCCCAGCACCAACGAATGGGAGAGCAAGAGTTTCGCGGCCTCGGCCGAAAGCGAGATTCCACATGCGCTGGTCGTCGAGATTGACACCGCCCGCTTTTAGGGTGGCGAACACATCGGTCGTTCCCTTCAGGCGCCGAAGCAACGGCGCCTCTGGCGGCACTTTCAATCCGCGCTTGATGAATTCGGCCTTCATGGCGTCGAGAGAGGCCTGCCCCGCCTCGTTGCCGGTCACGTTCCCGCGAATGGATCGCAAGGCCTCGTTCGCTGCATCCGAGTGCGCCTTTGTGTAGGTGGCTCTTGCGTCCGGGTTTGGCTGGCGTTTTGTCGTCAGCTTGCCGAGCGCTTCGCTGATGGCGTCTAAGCGCTGGTTGACCGGGGCGAGGTCGGTCGCACCTGGTATGCGTCCGGCAAGATCGTCGAGGCGCTGGTTGACCGGGGTCAAGTCGACAAGCGGCTGTGGCAGTTGCGGCCGTTGCAGGATGGTCTCGACCCCGTTAAACTGTTGGTTGACTATCGGTGCTGTAGGGTTATCCGAAACGGGTGGAGCTGGGGGCTGTGATGGTGAATTGGCGGAAGTTGCGGGCGGAGGCAACTGACGTTGCCCCGACTTCGGAAGAGGCGGCCCGAGAAGCTCGTTCACCCGCTCTTGAACGCCTGACGTTGCCCGAGCTTCTTGATCGGGCGAAAGGCCCTTTGTCCGAGTCACAGCGTTTCGCGCTAATTGTTGAGCTACAGCGTCGGTCAAACGCTGCTGGTCAAGCTGCTGCCGCTGCTGGTCAAGCCGCTGCTGCTCAGCGGCAGCGGCTAGACGAGCTTGATCGTCAATTGAATTCACATCTGTGATTTTTCGCCCTCGTTTCGCTTCCGCCGCGATCTGCTTACTTGTCACGGTCCCGGCAGTCTTGGTTTGCTCCGACATCACGCCCTGATCGTACGTCCGGAACGGCGCCGTCGCCCGAACCGCCGCCATCGTTCCGCCCGCCGCCGCGCCGGAAAGAGCCGGCATGACCAGACGCGACAGATCGTTCATGTTGTCTTCGGCTCGCGTCCGCGCCGGGTGCTCGATCGGGTAGCGCTCAAAATCGTTGAGCATTGCTTCGGTCTTGACGCGCTCCGGGTGCCCCGGCGGCAACTGCTCGACATAGGCCAACAGCGCGTCCCGTTCCGGGTTTGTGGTCAGTTGCCGCCGATCGTACATGTCGGGGAGGGATTGACTGCCAGCCCCCGCTGCGCCGCCCAGAGCCGCACCCGTCGCCACGCGCGGCGTGGGCATGGTATGTCGCCGGGGCGATCTCCAGCACGCGGCAGATCGGCTCGACCCCGTGGTCGTCTCGGTACACATCGACGAAGCTGATCATGGCTTCCATCGGCGATCGAGCTCGGCCTGGGCGAAATACGCGCTCGCCTTGCGCAGGATCTCATTGGCCTGCCCGAGCTCGCGGACCTCGCGCTCGAGCAACCTGATGCGCTCACGCTCATCCGTCGTCGTGCCCGGACGCTTGCCCTTGTCGCGCTCGGCCTGCCGCACCCTGTCCGACAGCGTCTCGGCCTTGCAGCCGATCTTGGCCGCGATCGACACGATCGCCGCCCATTGCAAGGCGTGCTCGCTGCGATGCTCGTGCACCTTCCTGACGGCGCGCTCGCGCACCTCCGGCGAGAACGTCTTCTGTTGTCTTGATTCGCTTGTCATGGCTCCACTCTCTCAGGAGTTGGAGCCTCCGGCAAACCCGTGGCAGTTCAGGTCGTTAGTGCTCGAAGCGAAACTAGAATCAGAAAGTTCCTGGCGGACTACAGTTCTAGAACTCGCCGGCATTAGCTCGAGCATGTGCCGCGAGGGAAACCGAGTGTCGGCCACGGACCGCGTGCGGCGGGCCCGCCGGCGGCGTCAGCGACGGTGGAAATCGAAGGGAAAGTTTGGCTGGGGCGCCAGGATTCGAACCTGGGAATGGCGGAATCAAAATCCGCTGCCTTACCACTTGGCGACGCCCCAACAGGTTGCGATCGGATGAGATGCAAGCGCGTCGCGTTGATCTCCAGATGGTGATCGCCCCCGATACCGTATAGCCGCTCGCGGGCCCTGAGGCGGCGCGGTGCGCGGCACCATAGTGAAAAGACCGGCGCAGTACAATCACGGATCGCACCGGCCTCGGAAGCGAGGTGTCAGCGCAGATTGCCGCAGAAGCGTTGGATGCGCTTGCAGGCCTCCTCGAGCACTTCGGTCGCCGTCGCATACGAGATGCGGAACGCGGGAGATCCCTCGAAGGCCGCGCCATGCACACACGCCACGCCCTCTTCCTCGAGCAGCGCCGTCACGAAATCCTCGTCTGTCTTGATCAATGTGCCCTTCGCCGTCGTCTTGCCGATGGTGCCAGCGCACGACGGATAGACGTAGAACGCGCCTTCCGGCTTCGGGCAGGTGATGCCCGTCGCCTGATTGAGCATGGAGACGACGAGATCGCGGCGCTTGACGAACACTTCGTTGTTGCGGGCGATGAAGTC
>JBKBNR010000114.1:3370-8649 GCA_046295315.1 Hyphomicrobiaceae bacterium | reverse complement strand
GCACACCTCTATGGTCCGTCGAGCCGCGCCGAAGTGGCGGTCGGCGCCGACATCCCGCGCCCCGAAGGACGCGGCCCGGCGCTCAAATTATCGGGGCAGATCGACAGGTTGGCGGTGCATGGCGACACCGTCTACATCGTCGACTACAAGACCAACCGCCCGCCGCCGCAACATGTCGACGGGGTCGCCGATGCCTACATCTATCAGCTCGCCGCCTCCCTTGTGGGGGTGGCCGATATGTTTCGGGCAAAACCGCTTCGCGCCGCAATACTTGGCCCCGCCGGCCCGCGCCTGTTGCCGATACTTGCTGATAAATTTGCCGCTTTCGCCCCGCGACTCTGGCGGATGGACGTGACGAGACTCGACGCCGGGGCGACGGCATGAAACTTTCGTGACCGCCGACACATTCTTGACGGAAGGTCGCGCCCTACATACTTTCCGCATCAAGCAAGACAGGGCTTGACGATAGACCAGCCCATGAGGAGACCCGAGATATGACGAATGCCGTGTCGGACAAGACGTTCGAGGAGGAAGTGCTGAAATCGACCGAGCCGGTGGTCGTCGACTTTTTCGCCGAGTGGTGCGGTCCGTGCAAGGCGATGGCCCCGGCCCTGGATCAGGTCGCGCAGGAGATGAAGGGCAAGGTCAAGGTGGTCAAGCTCGACGTCGACCGTAACCCCAACGTGACCATGAAGTACGGCATCCGCGCCATGCCGACTCTGATGATCTTCAAGGGCGGCAAAGTGGCGGCGCAGCACACCGGCGCACTGGTGCAGAAGAAGAAGCTCGAGGACTGGATCAAAGGCTCGATCGTCGCCTGAGCGGCATCGACACCTGGGTGTTGACGGGGGATCGCCGTGCCGACGGCGGTCCCCTTCGTCGTTGCGCGGAACGCCGTCGTTCCCGCCCCAACGCGGCGTTGACGCACTTGGCCGCCGGCGCGTATCCAGTTTGCCCAGCGGCGCGAGTATCGCTTCGGAAACCCGCCAGATTTACCGCACGCTCGACCCGGACAAAATCATCGCCACGCTGGCGCAACTGGAAGGGCGCATCGGCGATCGCTTTACCGGCTCCGGACTTGCCAAGGTGTGCGCCGAACTGGCCGAGGTGGCGCGCGAGACGAAGGCGCGCGTTGCTGCGGTCGCGGCGCCGAACCACGCTCTGCGGATCATTTCGATCCTGTCGCTGATCGCTGGCCTGTCGCTGCTCGCCTATGTCGTCACCATCATCGAGGTGAAGCGCAATGCCGAGAACCTCTACGGTGTGTTGCAGGGCTTCGACAGCGCCTTCAACATCATCGTGCTGATGCAGGGCTGGCGCGCTGTTTCTCTCGAGTCTCGAATCGCGCTGGAAGCGGCAGCAGGCGCTGGACCACTTGCACGAACTGCGCTCGATCATCCACGTCGTCGACATGCACCAGTTGACCAAGGACCCGAGCCACATTGCGACCGTCGCCGTCGCGACATCGCACTCCCCGCAACGGCCGCTGACACCGTTCGAGTTGGCGCGCCATCTCGACTACGGCTCGGAACTGCTGCCGGTGTCGGCCAAGGTGGCGCCGCTCTATGCACAAGGTACCAAGGACCCGATCGTCATCGACACGGCGAGCGATCTCGGCCAGATCACGTCGAACATGTCGGGCAAGATCTGGCAGAAGATCACGATGGTTCAAGCCCTGATGCTGGCGAGCGAGCCACCGGCTACGGTGTTGCCGATGGGACGCGCGGCGCCATCCGTCGCGCCGGATGCTCCCGCCGGACCTTCTCCGCACAATCGCTCGATACCGGCGGCGTGACGCCACCGGCGACCCTCGCTGCGCCGCAATTCTCCGGCAAGCGCGCCGCAATGCATCCTTGCAGTCGGACAGCAACTATAGTTCAGTCCGCCGTCAACTGAGTGGCGGCACGGCATGGATTGGAAGACCCTCTTTTTCGGCTTCGACGGGCGCATCGGGCGCAAGCAATGGTGGGCGGCGACGGTGCTCGCGATCGCCGTCAGCCTGGCCATGTCGATGCTGGTCAATCCGCTGGCCTGGTTCGGCGACCCGCCAGCGCCGACGAACGCCACCGACATGATGCTCAGCCTCGCATTTCTCATTCCCATGACCGCGATCAACATCAAGCGCGGCAACGATCGCGACTGGCCGCAGTGGATCATCTACGGCTACTCGCTGCTGACGCTGGCGCTGTTGGTCTACGACTACTTCTTCACGATGTTCGCGAGAGCGCAATTCGACGCGATCGAAATCGGTCTTCTCGGTGTCGTGACCATCGCGACCGTCGTGCTGTTCATCGACCTCGGCACACTGGCCGGGACCCGGGGCCCCAACCGCCACGGCGCCGATCCGATCGCGCAGAGCAGTACGGAGCAACGGGCGTCATGAATCCGATCACCTGGATGACGAGCTTCAAGGGCCGCATCGGCCGGCGCGGCTTCGTCGCGGGGTTGGTGCTGCTGGCGCTCGTCAGTCCGTTTTCCGTCTCGACGATCCTGTCGTCGAACCCGGTCGATGAATTTGCGTCGACCGTGCGCCAGACCGGCTTTGCAGGGCTCGCATGGAGCATCGCGCTGCTGGTTATGGTTGCCGCCCTCATGACCAAGCGTCTGCACGATCAGGGCCGCAGCGGCATCTATGCGGCGCTGTTCTATCTGCCCACCGCAATCGAGATCGCGCGGTTCTTCGGCGGCGGGGACTTGCTGGCACGGTCGCCGGAATTGGCTCGCTACGCTTATCTCTCGACGTTCATCCTGCCTTGGGTCGGGGCGTCTGGCTTGCTGTTCCTGGTGCAACTCGGCTTGCGCGGAGGCCAGCGCGGCGCCAATCGCTACGGACCCGACCCGCGCGGCACCTGATGGCCGCACCCGACGTTGCCGCTATCTTGCAGGGATCCCCGATGCTCGACCCTTACGATCCTGTCGATCTGACCCGTGCGCTCATTCGCTGCGAAAGCGTGACGCCCGCCGAAGGTGGCGCGCTGTCGCTGCTCGAGAGCATTCTGGTTCCGGCCGGATTCACCTGCCACCGCATGACGTTCAACGAGGCCGGCACACCCGACGTCGAGAACCTCTATGCGCGGATCGGCGACAGCGGCTCGAACCTCTGCTTCGCAGGCCACACCGATGTCGTCCCGCCGGGCGATCTCGCGGCGTGGAGCGTACCGCCGTTCTCTGCCGAGATTCGCAACGGCGCTTTGTATGGCCGCGGCGCCGTCGATATGAAGGGCGGCGTCGCGTGCATGGTGGCCGCGGCCATGCGCTACATCGCCAAGCGCTCTGGCACTGCGAACACGGCCCCCCACGGCTCGATATCGTTCCTCATCACAGGCGACGAGGAAGGGCCCTCGATCAATGGCACAGCAAAGGTGCTCGACTGGCTGGCAGAGCGAGGCGAGACGCTCGATGCCTGCCTCGTCGGCGAACCGTCGAACCCGCAAGCGCTCGGCGACGAGATCAAGATCGGCCGGCGCGGCTCGCTCAACGGCGAGGTCGTCGTTCACGGCAAGCAGGGGCACGCCGCCTATCCGCAGAAGGCCGACAATCCGGTGCCGAAGCTGGCGCGCATCATCGACCGCCTGTCGACACATGTGCTGGATGAAGGCACCGCGAATTTCGAGCCGTCGCGCCTCGGCGTCACCGTCATCTCGGTGCCGAACACGGCGGCAAACGTCATACCGGCTGAAGCCCGCGCGTCGTTCAACATCCGCTACAACGACGGCTGGAACCGCGCGCGCATGGAAGCCCACATCCGAGCGCTGGTCGAGGCCGCGGCGGCAGAAGTGGCAGCCCGCTTCGATCTCACCTTTTCCGGCACCGGCGACGTGTTCCTCACCAAGCCGGGGCCACTGGTCGACAACCTGATCGACGCCGTGCGAACCGAGACGGGTCGCACCCCGGCTCTCACCACGGGCGGCGGCACGTCGGACGCACGCTTCATTCAGGCGTTCTGTCCCGTCGTCGAGTTCGGCCTCGTCAACACGACGATCCATCAGGTCGACGAGCACGTCGCCATCGCCGATCTCGAACGACTGACGCGCATCTACGAGCGCTTCATCGAGGGCTATTTCCGTGCGGCATCGGGGGCCGGCCGGTAGCGGTCAAGCTCGCGCGAGCGCCACGAGGACGGAGCGCAGCTCTGCCGCCGACGCCAGCGGCTTCTCGAACCACAGCCGCGCCATCTGATCGCCACGCGCCAGATCGAGCCCTTCGGGATCGAGCGACGCCAGCCGCCAGCCGGTGCCTTCCGCGCCGACCTTCGCCGCATAGCGGTCGACGGCATCCGAATGGTCCGCATTCATGTGCGCCACGGCGCCGGCTTCGCTCGCCGCCAGTTCATCCACGGCGCCGAGCGTCGAGAGATCGGCCGCTGAAAGCGCGAAGGCGCGGCCGAAACCACCATTCAGCGACGCCCGGAGCGGCGTTACGCGCCACATGGCGAAGTCGGGAAACTCGGCATAAAGCTGCGCCTTCGGGTGGCGCATCAGGTAGCGCGACTTGATGGCGGCAAGCGCGTCGCCTTCGACCTTGCTGGCGCGGCCGATGATCGTCATCCGCGGATGCGCCAGCGGATCGCCCTTGCCCGGTTCGCCGACCAGCACCGAGCAGCGCGCGTCCGCTTCCAGATTGCCGAAGTGCCCGGAAAGCCGCGAAATGAAGAAGCATGGATCGCCGTTGATGGCCGTCGACAGACTGACGCGGCTGACCGCGGGCGAGCCGTCGATGGGATCGAGCGTGCCGAGCGCCGCATAGCGCGCCGACCGTACCAACGCCTTGGCCTGCCTGCGGGCTTCGTCATCGACCGGTTGCAGCACGTCTTTCTTCTTCTCGGTCATTCCAGTCGGCGCCTCGTTGATCGCGTGTGCTGTTGCAACTCTCTTGCGATGAGCGATGGCGCTGAAAATGCGCCGCCGGATTGCAATTTTCCATCCTTTTGACGTATCGCCGGACGATGGACATTCATTGTGCGCTGCGGCAAGCGGGGTTAGTTTGCCGCTTTGCGACATTTCGGTGCGAGGTCCCGTTGCGCCGGCGAGCGAGCGGGACGTGGAGGCGGCGATGGCGGACGACAAACAGCGGACGACGGCATTCGAGACGATGCGCGACGGCAAGATCGTCTCGGCGCGCGCCGCCGTGCAACTGATCCGCGCCGGCGATACGGTGGCCACGGGCGGCTTCGTCGGCATCGGCTTCCCCGAAAACATCGCCGTGGCGCTGGAGGAACGCTTCCTCGAAGAGCGCGCGGCCAATGGCAAGCTGCCGCCCGGCGCTGGCGTCGGCGGCTT
>JBKBNR010000114.1:0-3360 GCA_046295315.1 Hyphomicrobiaceae bacterium | reverse complement strand
CGTCTATGCCGCGGGGCAGGGCGACGGTCAGGATCGCGGCCTCAACCACTTCGGCCATCCGGGCCTCGTCGCCAAGGTGATCGGCGGTCATTGGGGGCTGGTGCCGAAGCTGCAGAAGCTGGCGGTCGCGGGCGACATCGAGGCCTACAACCTGCCGCAAGGCGTCATCTCGCACCTCTATCGCGATATCGCCGCCGGCAAGCCGGGACACATCTCGCGTGTCGGCCTCGGCACCTTCGTCGATCCGCGCCACGGCGGCGGCAAGATCAACGCGCGCACCACGAAGGAACAGGTAAGCCGTGTCGACATCGACGGCGAAGAATTCCTGCTCTATCGCACCTTCCCGATCAACGTCGCGATCGTGCGCGGTACGACCGCCGACCCCGACGGCAACATCACCATGGAGCGCGAGGCGCTGACTCTCGAAGCGCTGTCGATCGCGATGGCGGCGCGAAACTCCGGCGGCATCACCATCGTCCAGGTGGAGCGCGTCGCGGAGCGCGGCAGCCTCAACCCGCGTCAGGTGAAGATCCCCGGCATCCTCGTCGATTGCGTCGTCGTGGCGGAGACGCCCGAATATCACATGCAGACGTTTGCCTGCGCCTATTCGCCGGCGTTCGCCGGCGAGATGCGCGTGCCGATGACGTCGATTGCACCGATGGAGATGAGCGAGCGCAAGATCATCGCACGTCGCGCGGCGATGGAACTGCGCCCCAACGCCGTCGTCAATCTCGGCATCGGCATGCCGGAAGGCGTCGCCGGTGTCGCGGCGGAAGAACGCATCATCGACCTGCTGACGCTGACGGCGGAGCCGGGCGTCATCGGCGGCGTGCCAGCATCGGGGCTGAACTTCGGCGCCGCCACCAACACGCAGGCGATCATCGACCAACCCTATCAGTTCGATTTCTACGATGGCGGCGGTCTGGACATCACCGTTCTCGGTCTCGCCCAAGCCGACACGCACGGCAATCTCAATGTCTCGAAGTTCGGCCCGCGGCTCGCTGGCGCGGGCGGTTTCATCAACATCTCGCAGAACGCCAAGTCGGTCGTCTTCGTCGGCACGTTCACCGCCGGCGGGCTCGACGTTCGCGTCGACGACGGCCGCCTTGTCATCGCCAAGGAAGGCAAATCGAAAAAGTTCGTCCGCGAGGTCGAGCACCGCACGTTTTCTGGCGCCTATGCGGTGAAGCGGGGGCAGCCGGTGCTGTACGTCACCGAGCGCTGTGTGTTCCGCCTCTCGCCGCGCGGCATGGAGTTGATCGAGGTCGCGCCCGGCATCGACATCGACCGCGACATCCTGGCGTTGATGGACTTCGCGCCGATCGTGGATGACCCCGAAACGATGGACGAGAGCCTGTTCGCCGACGCGCCGATGGGACTGCGCGAGCGCCTGCTCGGCCAACCCCTCTCGAAGCGCCTCAGCTACGACCCGAAACTCAACATGCTGTTCGTCGATTTCGAGCGCATCGAGGTGAAGTCGCAGCGCGACGTACGCGCCATCAAGCGCGCTGTGGAGGCCGTGGTCCGCCCGCTCGGCCACAAGGTCTACGCCATCATCAACTATTCGGGCGCGGTCATCGCGCCGGAGGTGTTCGACAGCTACAGCGAGATGGTGAAGCGGCTGATGGACTCGTACTACCTCGATGTGACGCGCTACGGTTCGTCGGGCTTCCTGCGGGCCAAGCTCGGCTCGGCGCTGGCCGAGCAGGGTGTCGAGCCGCACCTGTACGAAACGGCGGAGCAAGCCCGCCAGGGGCTTGGCCGCTGACCCAGCGGTGCCTTCGCCTCACCCCAGGCGGCGGCGGAACTCGTCGTAGCCGTAGCTGCGTAGCACGCGATAGGTGCCGTCCTCCTCCAGCACCGCCATGTCGGGCAGCGGCGTGCCGTTGAACGTCGTGTTCTTGACGAACGAATACTGCATCATGTCGGTGAAGATCAGCCGGTCGCCGACTTGCAAGGGCGCATCGAAGGCATAAGTCCCGATGACATCGCCGGTCATGCACGTCTTGCCGCCGAGCACATAGGTGTGCGGCGTCTCGCCCGGTTTGCGGGCACCGATGATGTTCGGCGTATAGGGTACTTCGAGCACGTCGGGCATGTGCGTGGAAGCCGACGTGTCGAGGATCGCGATCTCCACGCCGTTGCGCATGGTATCGAGCACGGTGGCGACGAGATAGCCGGTATCGACGACGAGGCCCGCACCCGGCTCTAGGATGACGTCGAGATGCGGATATGCGGCGCGGAACTCGCGCAAGGCCGCGATCAATTGCGCCACGTCGTAGCCCGGCTTGTTGACGAAGTGGCCGCCGCCGAAGTTCACCGCCTTCGCGCGCTCGAGGTAGGGGCCGAAGTTTGCACCGATATGGCGGATGAGCCCGGCGGACCCTTCATGCGTCGCCTCGCACAGCGCGTGCGCGTGGATGGTGTGGATGTCGTCCCACGGGACCTCGCCAAGCTGATCGGCCGGCGTGCCGAAGCGCGAACCCGGCGCGCACGGATTGTAGAGGTCGCCGCCGAGCGAGACGAACGAATAGCCAGGGTTGATGCGGATGCCGGCGTGGCGGCCAGCAGCCTTCACGGCCGGCAGGAAGCGCGCGATCTGCGACGGCGTATTGAAATAGACGTGGTCGGCGATCGCGACGATGTCGGCGATCTCGCCCGCCGTATACGCGGGCGCATAGACGTGCACCTCCTTGCCGAACTCCTCACGCCCCATCCGCGCTTCGTAGAGACCGCTCGCCGTGGTGCCGTCAAGCACGTCGCGCAGCAGCGGGAACACCGCCGGCATCGCCCACGCCTTCGTCGCCAGCAACATCCGAATGCCGGCTTCGCGCTTGATCCGTGCGGCTGTCGCCAGATTGCGCTTCAGCGCCGCGACATCGAGCACATAGGCAGGCGTTGCCATGTCAGCGGGCAGGTTCGGCATCATCGGCGGCGGTCTCTCGCATGGGGTTGGCCCGCCCGACCGGCGGCAGCCTCGCTATATGGCACCTCGAGAACGCAGATGAAAGACAGCCGTCCAGAAATGCCGTCGCGGCCCGTTCAGCTCTGATCCCGCTGTTCTTACGGACGGCGCACTCGCCTCTCCAGACCCGCCACGCGGTCCTTTGTCGTCTCGCCATCCCGATTGGCCGAGCGTGCCGAGACCGATGGCATAAATCGTGTTCTGGCCGACCTGCTTCGGCTCGTCGCGGATTGCCGCGAAGGGTTGCCGGTGCTCGTCGTGAAAAAGCCAATGCTCCGCGAGCCTCGTGTGATGACCGAGACGTCCGCTGCATACTTTTCAACTGGGTAGAGAGGCGGGCTTCTCGGGCTTAATAACACGAGCGGATTGACACGGCTAGTGTCGTGCAGAGCGCG
>JBKBNR010000113.1:3908-8659 GCA_046295315.1 Hyphomicrobiaceae bacterium | reverse complement strand
AGTCGGCGAGGGACGAAGGATGCGCAAGATGGTCGGTTGGCTGGGAGGCTTGGCGGTCGGCGGCCTGTTCTTCGCTGGCGCCGCAGTATTGATCTGGGTCTATGTGGTGCAGAACGTCGAGCAGCCGTCCTATCGAGTTGTCCAGGCCGATGGCAAAATCGAGGTTCGCGATTATCCCTCGCTCGTCGTTGCTGAAGTCGTGCGACGGGGCGACCGCAAATCTGCCGTGAACGCCGGGTTCCGGCCGCTCGCATCGTACATTTTCGGGAAGGATCGCGCTGGCGATACCATCTCAATGACCGCGCCTGTAACGCAGAGCGCTGAGAAAATCGCCATGACGGCGCCGGTGACGCAATCGGCGTCCGCTGGTGATGGCCAAACCTGGACTGTTCGTTTCATCATGCCGTCGAAGTATACGCTCGCCGACCTGCCGAAGCCCGGCAGTGGCGACGTGACGTTGAAGAACGTGCCGGCGGCACGCCGCGCGGCGATCCGCTTCTCAGGCGTCGCCGACGACGCTTCCATCGCCGCCGCGGAGGCGGCACTGCGCCGCTGGTTGACCGCGCGCGGCATGAAAGCGGACGGTGCCGCAACCTACGCCTATTACAACGATCCCTTCACGCCGGGGCCGCTGCGGCGCAACGAGGTGCTGATCGAGGTCGACGGTGGTTGAGAACGAATCCGTTGGGCTTGCCGTCCGCGTCATCGAAACAAGAACGCGCGGCGGTCGCGCCAACATTGCCTTCGACGATGCGATGATCGCACTGCACGCGCGGGGTGCCATCCCCGATACGATCCGCTTTCTCGACTTCACGCCGACGGCGCTGGTCGGCCGGCATCAGTCGGTCAGCCGCGAGATCGACATCGACCACTGCCACCGGCACGGCATCGAGATCGCGCGGCGCATCACCGGCGGCGGCGCCATCTATTTCGACGAGGGCCAACTCGGCTGGGAACTGGTCGTGTCGCGCCGGCGACTGGCCCTGCCGTCACTCGCCGACTACACCCTGCGCATCTGCTCAGGGGTCGCTGCCGGGTTGTCGAAGGCATTCGGCATCGACTCGCGCTTTCGGCCGCGCAACGACATCGAGGTCGGCGGGCGCAAGCTCTGCGGCACGGGCGGTTTCTTCGACGGCGAAACGCTGTTCTACCAGGGCACGCTGCTGATCGACGTCGACCCGGCCCGTGTGATGGCAGCGCTGAAAGTGCCGCGCACTAAGCTCGAGAAGCGTCAGCTCGACCGGCCGGAGCAACGCATCGTGACGTTGAAGGCGTTGCTTGGCGATGTTCCGCCGCGCGATGAAATTCGCGCCGCCATCGTTGCGGGTCTGGCCGCGGAACTGGGCCTTAGCCCCAAGACGGCGGCGGTATCGGAGAGCGAGGAGGCGCAAGCCGCGCGACGCTACCAGGCCGAAATCGGCACCGACGCGTTCGTGTACGACATCGACGACACCGGCGGCGACGGCGTTCTGACCGCCAGCCGCACATGCCCCGGCGGCACACTCGATGTTTTCATCAGGCTGGAGGGGCCGAGCGGGGCGCCGCGCATCCGCGAAGCGCTGTTGACCGGCGACTTCTTCATCACGCCGCCGCGCCTCGTGCTCGATCTGGAGGCGAGCCTCCGCGGCGTTGCGGTGAGCGAAGCGGGAAGCGCCGTCGAGCGCTTCTTCGACGCGCATCGCCCGCAGATGCTGTCGCTGACGCCCGATGACTTCGGCGCCGTTGTCGAGGCAGCGCTGGCGATGCGCGGGCAATAGCGACGAAGGAAAGTCCTCGACGCCGCATGATGGTCGCGGTGCGAGGCCGGGGCGCCGACGGTACGTGCAGGAGTTCGCAAATCCGCACACTCGGCGGAACTCGCCGCCGTCGGCATCATGCCTGCCGGCGATGGGCCGTCTCGACGCTGACGCGTAGCGCATTGTGGCTCTGTGGCCACGCCAGTCGTCTTGTGTTTCGATCTCGGGGGTTTTCTGGATAATATCCGCTTGCACATCCTGCGCCCTCTTGTCTTTTTAGGATAGTATAACATCCAATAGGGCGTCATCATGTCGGGTTCTGAAATTCACCGGCCACACTCGTGGCGCCGCGCCGTCTCGTGCGGCTTCGTTTTGCGCGCCACAAGTGCCGCGGCAGTTCTGGGTCCGCCGGCAACGGCCGCGCTGGCGCAGCAGGCGGTGCCGGTGCAGCTGCCAGCCGTCGTCGTCACATCGCCGAGCCCGGTCGCCAAGCCCAAGCCACCAAAGCCACAACCGCAAGCGAGCGTGCCAGAACCGAAGCCCCCCGCGGAGCCGACGTCGAGCGCGCCCCCGAAACCGCCGTCGTTCGAGGACGCGGACGCGAGCGCCGCCGGCATGCCCCAGATCCCGGCGCCGCCAGGTACGCTGATCGTGGTCGACGACGCCTTTGCACCGGTTACCGTCGCCACGGATCGGGACGTGCTGGCGACCCCTGGCGCAACCGTGACCGACACGCTGCAGAACCGGCCAGGCATCGTCGGCACCTCGTTCGCGCCGGGCGCTAACCGTCCGATCATCCGCGGTCTCGACAGCTACCGTGTGCGCGTGCAGGAGAACGGCATCGGCGCGCACGACGTCTCGACGATTTCCGAGGACCACGCGGTGCCGATCGATCCGTTCAGCGCCGATCGCATCGAGGTGGTGCGCGGCCCGGCGACGCTGCGGTACGGCAGCGGTGCCATCGGCGGGGTTGCGGCAATCGAGAACCAGCGCATTCCGACGCTGATGCCGCGCAACGGCGTTTCGGGCGAGATCAAGGGCGGTCTCGGTTCCGTCGACGAGGGGCGTGACGGCGCATTTCGCGCCACGGCGGGGGCGGCCGGCATCGTCGTGCATGCGGATGCCTTCCATCGCGAGGCTGGCGACTACGATACGCCACGGGGCAGACAACGAAACTCGTTCGTCGACAGCGAGGGCCTCGGGTTGGGCCTGTCGCGCATCTGGTCGGACGGGTTCCTCGGCATCTCGGTGAGCCGTGTCGACAGCGTCTACGGCGTCCCGGGCGAGGAAGCCGACGAAGGTGTCGATCCGCGCATCGATCTGGCGCAGCAAAAAGTTCAACTGCGCGGCGAGTGGCGGCCCCGCGTCTACGGCGTCGACGCCGTTCGATTCTGGTTTGGGGCCTCCGACTACCGCCATAACGAACTGGCACGCCACGACGGCGAGGACGCATTCGACGTCGGCTCGCGCTTCACCAATCGCGAGCAGGAAGGGCGCTTCGAGGTGCAGCATCTGCCGGCGATGACGACGCTCGGCGAACTGACCGGCGCCATCGGCATTCAATACGGCTACAAGCTGACGCGCGGCCAGAGCTTCGAAGGGGAATCACTACTGGAGCCGGCACAAACACGTTCGCTCGCCGCCTTCTGGTTCGAGGAACTGCGGCTGTCGCCGTCGCTGCAATTGCAATTCGCGTCGCGCATCGAGCAGACCGCCGTCGACGGGCGCGGCTGGTCGTCGTTCGACGAAGGCGCGGGGGCAGGTGGACATCAGCCCTGGTTCGCCGCGGACTTCGCTGGCGAGCGCCGCTTCGTGCCGGTCGGCATCAGCCTCGGCGCGCTGCAATTGCTGCCGTTCGGCATGGTGGCGCGCGTCACCGGCCAATACGTCGAGCGCGCGCCGGACGCGGCGGAACTGTTCTCCAAAGGCGTTCACGAGGCGACCGGCACGTTCGAGGTCGGCAATCCCTTTATCGACAAGGAAAAGGCGTTCTCGCTCGAGGTGGGACTGGCCAAGGCAGCCGGTCCGTTCCGCTTCGATGCCGCGGCGTTTCTTACCCGCTATCACGGCTTCATCTATCGCCAGTTGACGGGCGTCGTCTGCGAGCCGGAGATCCACAACGGCCACTTTCACTGTGAGGAGGAGGATCATCACGGCGGCGGCGGGCACGGTGGTCACGGTCACGGTCACGGACACGAGCACGAGTTCGATCTCGTGTTTTTCCGACAGCGCGATGCGACGTTCTATGGTGTCGAAGTCGCGGCGCAACTCGATGTGGCGCCGATCTGGAACGGTGTCTGGGGCATCGACGGCCGCTACGATTTCGTCGACGCACGCTTCGCAGGGGGCGAGAACGTACCGCGCATTCCACCGCACCGGCTCGGCGGCGGCCTCTATTATCGCGATGCCAACTGGTTCGCGCGCGCCGGTGTTCTGCATGCCTTCGATCAGACGCGCATCGGACTCGAGGAGATCGCAACGCCGGGTTACACGCTGGTATCGGCCGAACTGTCGTACACGGGGGAGGTGGCGCCGGGCAACGTTTTCACCCTTGGTGTCAGGGGCGATAACCTCGCCGACGACGAGGTGCTGAACCACGCGTCCTTCAAGCGTCGTGAGGACGTGCTGGCGCCCGGCGCCAGCGTGCGGCTGTTCGGATCGCTCCGGTTCGACTGAGGGTTTCGACAGCCGGGGTGCGGGGAAGCGTTCGCAGAGGGTGGCCGATTGCGCTGACGCAAATCGTCGAGCGGTCGTGGAGGGTAGCTTGCGACGCGGATCGACATGACCGCCCGGCAACCCCACCCAGGAGACGACGACATGGCGAAGAAGCTCGTCATCGTGATGGCCAACACCGACACGCGCAACGGCGAGGAACTCGGCGCGCCGATTTTCCAGGCCTCGGTTGCGGCGGCGATGGAGTACGACGTGCAGGTGATCTGCACCGCGACCTCCGGCCGCCTGATGAAAAAAGGCGTCGCGGAGGCGTTGTTCGTCAAGCCGGGCAGCCCCAAGAGC
>JBKBNR010000113.1:0-3898 GCA_046295315.1 Hyphomicrobiaceae bacterium | reverse complement strand
CGATTTCATCAAGGACGCGCACGAGGCCGGCGCCAAGTTCTACTGCTGCTCGCCGAACCTCGATCTCTTCGACATGACCAAGGACGATCTCATTCCGGAGTGCGAAGGAATCGTCGGCGGCGCCTACCTGATCGAGGAGATCATGGAAGACGACGACTGCCGCGTGCTGACGTATTGACCGCTCGCCCTTCGACAGTGGTGTTAGTCGCCGCCAGCGGCGCTATCCTTTGCGCGGGTAACCCGGGAGGATTGGCGGATGAGCGGAGATGGCGATGATCTGAGCCGAGCGCGGCGTCCGGACCGCGTGCCGATGACGGGCCCTCGATCGTGGGACCCGCGCTATAGCGGTGACGGCTATTCCTTCGGCACCGCCCCCAACGCATTCCTGGCCTCCCAGAGGCAGCGGTTCCGAAAGGGCGATAGGGTCCTTTCGCTCGGCGATGGCGAAGGCCGCAACGGCGTGTTCCTGGCGCGTCAGGGCTGCCGCGTCACCTCTGTCGATTACTCCGCGATAGGGCTCGAGAAAGCGCGCCGACTGGCGGCACGTCATGGCGTCGAGGTCGAAGCGGTTGTTGCGGATCTGACGACCTGGTCATGGCCGGTGTCGGCCTACGACGCGGTCGTCGCCATCTATTTTCATCTGCCGCCGGTATGGCGAGCGCACGTTCACAGGGCGGCGGCACGCGCCATCGTTCCGGGCGGGTTGATCCTGATCGAGGGTTACCGCCCGGAGCAGATTGCGTTACAGGCGACTGAGGATTCAGGCGGACCAACCGATCCGGCGATGCTGTTCACGAGCGACATGCTGGCCGCAGATTTCGGCGGCTTCGACGTGCTGCAATCCGAGCCGTGCGAGGTCGTTCTCGACGAAGGCCCGTTCCATACCGGTCGCGCCGCCGTTGTGCGCTTCATCGCCCGCCGCCCAGCGATCGGCGCCTGATCGACGAGACACGACGACTTTGCGCGGTTCGGTTCTGATCTCGATCAAAGCGCAACCGTGCACCGGCTGGCACATCGTGTCGTCACCCGCTAACGGTTGATGTCAGGACCAAATCACCTCGGAGGACTGGGACGATGCCCGTCGTGAAAGGCTGCAATCTGCCCGACGATCTGCTCTATGACGTCGACAACAACATCTGGTTTAAGGAACTGGGTGACGGCACCGTGAAGCTCGGCATGACGGCGGTGGCCACCGCCATGGCGGGACAACTCGTCGCGTTCACGCCGAAGAAGGCGGGCAAAGCCATCGACGCGGGCAAATCTTGCGCCACCGTCGAAAGCGGCAAGTGGGTCGGCCCGGCGAAGTCGGTGGCTGGTGGTGAGGTCGTCGAGGTCAACAAGGCGTTGGTCGATACGCCGAAGCTCGCCAACGACGACCCTTACGACAAAGGCTGGATGATCGTGCTGAAGCCGGCGGACTGGCCATCGACGAAGGCCAAGCTCACGCCCGGCACGGACGTCGCGGCAAAATACGAAGCCAAAATGGCCGCCGACGGATTCGCGGGTTGCGCGTGAGCCCGAAGCGTGAAGCTAGCCGCAAATAGCCGGTCATATGACTGAAGGGCGGGCGGTGAGCCGCCCTCTGTCGTCCGAGGTGCGATCGAGTTGCTGCGCTTACTTCGCCGCCAGCATGGCCTTGATGTCGGCGCCAACCTTGTCGGCGGCTTCGAACTCGTCGGCGTCGCAGTGCGCTTCCATCTTCGACAACATGGCCTCGAAGGCGTCGAGATCGGCCTCGGTCAGCGTCTTGTCCTCTGCCGACTTGGCGATGTCGAAGGCCTGCTTGAGACACTCGTCGGGAGTCGTCGCAGTCTCCGCACGAGCCGCGCCGCAAAGCGCTGCGCCGAGCGCCGCAGCGAGAATGACACGCTTCATCATCGAATGGGTTCCTCTGTTTCGCCGCGTCCGTGGCGGTAGCGATGGTCTGAGCGGCGATTGTGGCGCGATGGCGGCTGCATCTTGCACTGCAAACAAAAAAGGCGACGGATGGTTCCGTCGCCCATTTTCTCAAGGCTCGTGACTTCTCTATGCTCGTGGCACGCCAACTCGCTTGGCGCCGTCCCGACGGCAATCAGCAGCCGCAATTGACCGAACGCGAGCCGCCCTTGACGTTGACGACGGATGCCGTGTGGATCGTGCGGCCGGGCAGTGTCACGGTGCTGCGCGAGGTGACCGTGCGGCCGCCCAGCATCACGGTCTTGGACACCGAGCTGCGCTTGTGTTGGTAGACCGTGACGTTGCGCACGCGCGTCGTGGTGTGGACGCGGGTGACCGGGCGAATGCGCGTGACGACATTGACGCGGGTCACGGGTTGAATGCGTGTGACGTTGACCGTGCGGTGCACCACGTTGACGTAGTTGTTCTTGGTGACGTTGCGCACCTTGGTGACGTTGCGAACCCGCGTCACGTCCTTGTACTTGGTGACGTTGCGAACTTTCTGCACCGTTTTATAGCGATAGCTGGTTTTGACGATGGTCTTCGATGCAGGCTTGCACGTCGAGCAGCGCGCCTCAGCAGGTGCCGGTGCAAAGCTCGATGCGACCAATGCCGCGACTGCCGCGAAGAGCGACAAAGTGGTGTAACGCATGGTGTTGTTCCTCCCAATGGACGCCGACGGAGTTGTCGTTGCATGGCTGACTTTCAGCGTCAACCGGAACTGAACACAACTTAGGAAGTCTCGGGTTCACAAGTGATAATTCCATTTTTTGAAGATCGCCCTGCCGTGGCGGAGTTTGGGCTGCCACAGCGGCGACACGGTGCTGCCAAGTGAATGCCGCCGGCCTCCGACATTCCTATTTCGAGCTCTTGCGTGGCCACGGCGGCCTCGTTGGTGGGAGCGGCCTTGGATGCTCGGAGGCGGTGCAATGAGACGTGTCGTGGTGCGTCTGTGCCTGCTGCTTTTTACAGCAGCGCTGTTGGCTGAAACGGCGACAGCGGCCGGCACTGCCACGGCTCCGGTCTGCAAGGACCTCGCCTTGCGTCACATTCAGCGCCTGCACCCGCCGGGCTTCGCGGTCTACGTCGAGATGCGGCGCAAGAGCGACTTTCTCACCTGGCTGCAATGCGAGGACTTGCAGCTCGATCTGGCGACCGCGGTGCACGAGAGCGTGCACATGCTGACCGAGGAACTGGACGCTTATCCGCTGATCGACGGCCGCCGGGTTGCGCGCATCGGAGAAGATGCTCGTTTGCTGCCGCCGGGTCGCGTTGCATCGCAGTTTGATGCCCGCAGCACCTACGTCGAGACCTACCTGATGCCGGGCGCGGCGTCGTCGGCGCAGCACTTCGGCTATCTGCTCGACGAACTCAATGCCTACACCCATGATCTGGCAACTGCGGTCGCATTGCGATCGATTGCGACACCGGGACTTTCGGCCTCGCACCGCGACGGGCTGGCGGCGCTGATGTCGTTCGTTGCGGCGTATACGCAAGAAGCGCGGCGCGCGCACCCGCCGACGTGGCAGCGGCTCAACGCGGCACCCGTTCGCGCGACGGTCGGTGCGTTGTGGTCGCAGGCCGAGCGGGTCATGGGGCGGTCGTGCGGGATCGCCGATTTCGGGACGGAGGCGCCGGCCTTCCTGGCGCCGGTTTGCCGCCACGACGCCAACAGCGCACTCGGACAATTGCTCGGCCGCCCGCCAGCATGCCCCGTCACCTGTGCCCGCCCGTTGTCGCGCGCGTCGCTCGCAAGCGGTGGCGCGCGGATGCCTCGACGGTTCAGCGACTGAGCCACCTATCGAGCAAGAAGGCTGGCGAGCCGGCCGATCAGTTGGTCGTAGCCGTCGATGACCGCATCGGGGGCCAGCTCCGTGACGGCCACATCGGAATAGCCGAACGTGACGGCGACCACCGGGACGCCCGCCGCCCGGGCGGTTGCGATGTCGACGCTGCTGTCGCC
>JBKBNR010000112.1:0-8723 GCA_046295315.1 Hyphomicrobiaceae bacterium | reverse complement strand
CGCGTCACGCGATTGTTCCCGCGCTTGAAGGAGCGCATCGAGCAGCGCGTGGGCACGCTGTCGGGCGGCGAACAGCAGATGCTCGCCATCGCCCGCGCGTTGATGAGCCGGCCACGTCTGCTGATGCTGGATGAGCCCTCGCTCGGCCTCGCGCCGCTGATCGTCAAGCAGATCTTCGACGTCATCCGCGACTTGAACCAGCGCGAAGGGCTTACGGTGTTTCTGGTCGAGCAGAATGCCTTCCATGCGCTGAAGCTGGCGCACCGGGGCTATGTGATGGTCAACGGCCTCGTGACGATGTCGGGGACCGGGCGCGAACTGCTGGCGAGACCCGAGGTCCGCGCCGCCTATCTCGAGGGCGGAAGGGGATAGCCAAATGCCCGCATTCTACGAGGCCGGGCCCAATGGGCTGTGGGTGTTCGTGCTGGTCACCGTCATACTCGGCGGCGCCGCTGCCTGGGCCACCGGCAAGGCCATTGCGAGGACCTGGAAACCGCTCTGGCAACTGGCCGGATACACGCTGCTGCTGGCGGCTGCGGTCCGCTTTTTTCATTACGCGCTCTTTACCGAGCCGCTGCTGGCGCCCGTCAACTACGCTGTCGATGCTGCCGTGCTGCTGGGGATTGCGTTTGTCGGCCATCGCGCAACCCGCGCCCGCCAGATGGCCGAGCAGTACGGGTGGTTGGACAAATAGCGGTTCCTCGCGGGAAGCAGCGGCCCCCCTGCACAAAAACACGCCAGCGCGACGGGCGTGACAACGCCACGATTTTCGGGAAACATGCATTGCGCCGGGGACGGTTGTCCGCTGGTCGCGTGTTTGCTCGCAGGGGCGGGAAGCCCGCCTCACCTCTTGCCCGCCTCACCTCTTGCCCGCCTCACCTTTTGGGAGACAATCGATGCGTCACAACTGGATTGCCGGACTGGCGGCTGCCGCAGGGCTCGCCCTTGCCGCGACGGGCCTCGCCTCGTCGCCAGCCGCCGCCGACAAGACCTTGAAGCTCGCGGTCGGCGGACCGCTGACCGGCGCCAACGCTGCATTCGGCGCGCAGATCAAGAACGGCGCCGAGCAGGCGGTCGAGGACATCAACGCTGCCGGCGGTATCCTCGGCAGCAAGCTCGAAATCATCTTCGGCGACGACGTCTCCGACCCCAAGCAGGGCGTCTCGGTCGCCAACAAGTTCGCCGGCGACGGCGCCAAGTTCGTCGTGGGTCACTTCAACTCCGGCGTTTCGATCCCGTCGTCGGACGTCTATGCCGAGAACGGCATGTTGCAGATCACCCCCGCCTCCACCAACCCGACGTTCACCGAGCGCGGCATGTGGAACGTGTTCCGCACCTGCGGCCGCGACGACCAGCAGGGCACGGTCGCCGGCGAATACATCGCCGCCTCCCTCAAGGGCAAGAAGGTCGCCGTCGTCCACGACAAGACGACCTACGGCAAGGGTCTCGCGGATGAGACCAAGAAGGCGATGAACGCCAGGGGCGTCACCGAAGTGCTCTACGAAGGCGTCAATACGGGCGAGAAGGACTTCTCGGCGCTGATTTCGAAGATCAAGAACTCGGGTGCCGAGATCGTCTACTGGGGCGGCCTGCACACCGAAGGCGGCCTCATCGTGCGCCAGATGCGCGACGCCGGAGTCAATGCCGTGATGATGGGCGCCGACGGCATCGCCACCGACGAGTTCGCGCAGGTCGCTGGGCCGGGCGCGGAAGGCACACTGATGACGTTCGCTCCCGATCCGCAGAAGCGCCCCGAGGCGGCCGCCGTGCTGGCCAAGTTCGAGGCGCGCAAGTTCAAGCCGGAGAGCTACACGCTCTACAGCTATGCCGCGGTCGAGATCCTCAAACAAGCCGCCGAGAAAGCGAACTCGCTCGACCCGAAGAAGGTCGCCGAGGTCATGCACTCCGGACACACCTTCAAGACCGTCATCGGCGACATCGCCTACGACAAGAAGGGCGACATCACCCGCCTCGACTATGTGATGTACACCTGGAAGAAGCAGGCCGATGGCAAGATCACGTTCGTGCAGGACTGATTGCGTCGCCTATAGCAGCGGACGATAAAGCGGGGCGCGGGTGCCAGGGCACATCGCGTCCCGCTGATTTCTCCGAGGGTACCCCTTGTGACGTTGGAGGCCAGACCTTGTCCCAGGTGTCGCGGCGCGGTCGCGGCGGCTCTCGCTGCGGTGTTGGCCGCGTCTTCCCCGCCCGACGCGACAGCCGAACGACGTGCGGTGAATCACGACGACAGCGTCATCGTCGTGCTTGCCACGTCGGAGAGCGGGCGCGCCGCGCCCGTCGGTCTCGCGCAACGCAACGCCATAGAAACCGCGGTCGAACGATGGAACGCCGCGGGCGGTGTCGACGGACGACAACTCGCTCTGCACATCCTCGACGACAGTTGCTCGGCCGACGGCGCGCGGCGTGCGGCCCGCGCGGCGGTCGACCTCCGTGCCGCCGTCGTCATCGGCCACCCCTGCGCCGCCGCGAGCGAGGCTGCGGCGAGCGATTACCAAACCGCCCGAATCCTGTTTTTTGCCGCTGGCAGCCGCCACCCGCGCCTGACCGAAAAGCGCGCTGGCCCGCTCGTTTTTCGCGCCAGCGGCCGCGACGACCGGCAGGGATTCGATGCTGCCGGTCGTCTCGTCGATCTGGCCGGCCCGGGCGGTGAGATCGCTCTCGTCCACGACCGCACCGCGATGGCCCGCGCAATCGTATCCGGCGTCGCCGCCCGTCTCGGAACGCTCGGGCGCGCCAACGTTACGACGCTCGGTATCGTCGCCGGCGAAACGAACTATGCGCAAATCCTTGCGAAACTCTCCGCTGTACGCCCGGCGGCCGTTTTCTTCGCCGGGTTCCCCGCCGAGGCCGCCATTCTCTTGCGCCAGATTCGCGCCGCCGGCATCGACGCACCGGTGCTGCTCAGCGCCAGCAATGCAACCGTCGAACTGCCGTCTCATGCCGGAGATGTCCTCGACGAGCGAGTCGAGGTGCTGCGGCCGGTGGCATCCGTCGAGGCCGGATGGGAGAGTGGCGGCTGGGCCGCCGCCGATGCCGTGACGGCGCTGCAAAACTGGGTCGGCGCGGCGCGTGCCGCAGGCACCATCGACGCGAACGCCGTCGCCGCCCGGCTGACACCCGCCGCAGGCATCGAGGCGGCCCCCTTCGATGCCAGTGGCGACATACGCGCACCCTCGTTCCGCGCCTTCCTCTGGCAGTCCGGTTCCTGGGTCGCCGCCCGGCGAGGCGCAGCGCAATGATGCGGCGCGGCGGCGAACGACCGGCGGTCGTCTGCGCTATCTTATGCCGCTGCTCGATCCCGGTGGCTCTGTCGCGCACAACAACCCGTTGGTCGGACTGCCAGGAATGATGGTGGACGCACCGAAAACGGCGATCAATACGCCGATAGCAATGCGCGCGCGACCGTCCGCTTCGACCTGGGCGAGACTGCTCACGCCGAAGGCGGTGAGGCCGACCGGGATCATCGTCGCCAGGCCGAAGCCTGCCATGAACAGCACGCCGCCGAGCGCGGTGCCGGCCAGCATGGCCGTGAACAGCGCCGCGTAAACCATCGGGCACGGGATGACGCCCCACGTCAGGCCGGAGACGTAGGGTCCAGCGGCGCTGCGCCGGAGCGGCGCAAGCACCTTCGCCAGCGCTGCCGAAACGCGGGCCACGGCACGATCGACGAACGTCGGCATCGGCATCAGCCCGGCGAACGTCAAGCCGAGCCAGATCAGCACCACGGCGCCGAACCATTGCATCACGCGATAGGCACCGGCCTGATTGAACGAACCGTACAGTTCCGAGCCGAAATAGCCGAGGATGCCGCCCACCGCCATGTAGGACGTGACGCGGCCCGCCTGCGCCAGCATCAGAATACGCGCCCGGTCGACCGCCGACTGCGGAGCAAACATCAGCGTCAGGCTGGTCGCGATGCCACCGCACATGCCCGCGCAATGCAGCGTCGAAGCGAAGCCGAGCACCATGCCGCCCAGAAAGCTGAACTCCGAAATGGCCATTCGGCAGCCTCGCTCCTGCATCCTGCCCCCTCGGGACTATATCAGCAGCCGGCCATCAACGTGATCGAACGCAACGCCGCACAGGGCTTGCCGCCCCTGCCGCACCCCGCCGATGCGACGAACTGCGCCGGCCGCGAGGACAGTCATACCGAGAGACTTGTCGAAAGCCGCACGTCGCCGTGGCAGCCCGCGGCAGCTTCGGCCAGCGGCAGCGTCAGCGCGCCGTCTCGTCGTCGCCGTCGTCGACGGCACCTGGATGTGACGGGCGTTGCCGCGCCGACCACGCGGCGCCGAGGTCCTTCAGCTCCGCCTCGATGCACGCGACGTGAAGCTCGATCGTCGCCGCGCCGGAAAAGTGCAGTTCGATCCTGCCGGACGGCAGCGGTTCACGTGCGTCGCCCTCGCCCGCGTCCGCCTCGAACGTGATGGCGAGCAGCGACAGCACCTGATCCTTCGCCGCCAGATCGAGCCCCTTGAGCCGCGCCCGCGCCACCTGCTCGAAGCGAAGTCCGGCCCGGCGGCGGACGTTGGCGGGAGCTTCGTCGCCGTCGAGCAAGGCGCCCAGCCAGTCGAAGCGGTTGAGCACGCAGGCAAAGCGCTTATCGCGCGGCAGGTAGGCGAGATCGCCGACGCGCACCACGGCGTCCTGCAGGTGCGCGGAGACGACCGCCAGATCCTCGGCATCGAGCGCCAGCAGTTTCAACGCTTGCGATTGCGACATGACCCTGGACCCTTCATCGCCTCGACCTCGCCCGATGCCGGTCAACCCGCCGATATGCGTTCGATGGCGGCGCCGCAGCGCGTCAGCTTCTCTTCGAGCCGTTCGAAGCCGCGGTCGAGATGGTAGACGCGGTTGATCATCGTCTCGCCGTCGGCGACAAGCCCGCCGATGACGAGTGACACCGAGGCGCGCAGGTCCGTCGCCATGACGGGCGCGCCGCGCAACTGCGGCACGCCTTTGATCGTCGCGGTATCGCCGTGCAGCTTGATGTCGGCGCCGAGCCGCGCCAGCTCCTGCACATGCATGAAGCGGTTCTCGAAGATCGTCTCGCGGATGACGCTGGTGCCGCGCGCCGTCGTCACCAGCGCCATGAGTTGCGCCTGCAGGTCGGTCGGGAAACCGGGGAACGGCTGCGTCTCGATCGAGATCGGATCGATGTGGCCGTTGCTGCGCCGTATGCGCACGCCGTTGGGTGTCGCCGTCACCTCCGCACCCAGTTCCGGCAGGATGGCGAGCGCGCGCTCCAGCAATTCGATGTTGGTGCCCTCGAGCGTCACGTCGCCACCCGTGGCGGCGACCGCATAGGCGAACGTCCCGGTCTCGATGCGATCGGGGAGCACCGTATGCACCGCTCCTTCCAGTCGGTCGCGCCCCTGAATGCGCAGCGTCGACGTGCCGATGCCGTCGATGCCGACGCCCATCTTCACCAGACAGCGCGCCACGTCGCCGACCTCGGGCTCGCGCGCCGCGTTCTCGATCACCGTCTCGCCGCGCGCCAGAGCCGCCGCCAGCAAGACGTTGTGCGTCGCGCCGACAGAGACCTTGGGGAAGATGATGCGTGCGCCGCGCAGGCCCTTCGGCGCCTTCGCCAGCACGTATCCGGCGTCGATGTCGATCTCGGCACCGAGCGCCTTCAGGCCCTCGAGATGCAGATCGACGGGACGCGTGCCGATGGCGCAACCGCCCGGCAGCGACACCTTCGCCTGGCCCATGCGCGCGATCAGTGGGCCGAGCACCCAGAAGCTCGCTCGCATGCGGCTGACCATCTCGTAGGGCGCCGTCGTGTCGACGATGTCGCGCGCGGTGAGGTGGAAGGTTTCGCCGAGATGCGTGGTGCCAGGCCGCTTGCCATCGACCGCCAGATCGACACCGTGGTTGCGCAGGATCCGCGCCAGGAGGTTGACGTCGGCGAGGTTCGGCACGTTTTTCAGCGTCAGGCGATCCGCCGTCAGCATGCTGGCGATCATCAGGGGCAGCGCCGCGTTCTTGGCACCGGATATCGGGATCACACCGTTGAGCTTGTTGCCGCCGACAATCTTGATGCGATCCATGTGCCTGCCTTCAATGCCTCGCGCCGGTTGCGCGCCAGTCCGCTGTTCGTGTCTCGGTTGCGCGTCCGCATTCAGCGACGAATCGGACGACCTTCCGCGTGGTATAAATCAATCCGCGTGCCCCCGGCAGCCGTCGCCGCGGGGGCATGTCGGTCATGTATCGCCTTGGTCATGTGTCGCCGCCGCCGTGTTTCGGACGCACGACGCCGCCCGCAGCATCCCCCGCGGCCCGCGCCCGCGCCGCCGCCTTGCGCCGCTTCAGGTTTTCGCGCAGCGCGGCCTCCAGCCGATCCGCCCGCGCCGTGTCACCCTTGAGTTGCCCCGCCTTGGACGACTCGGTGCCCGGTTGGGTGGCTTCGCTCTCGTCGCGGCCGGACGCCGGCATGGTGAACTCCCTCGAAAGATGGCGATCGCGGCGATGCGCGGTCGCAGAACGGACGGACCGGCGACAACCCGGCCTACCGCAGTGCGGTATCGAACCACGACGGTGGGTCGCCTTTTCGCGCTGATTAGCACGAAACACGCCGGGCGGCGCAAGCAACGCAACACGCGGCGCCGGCTGATGCCGAATGCCGTGGGCGAGGCAGGTTGAACGAGCGGAGGATATGTCGAAGGTCGTCGCAATAGCGGCTTGCCGGGCCGGGAACCTTGTGGCAATGTCCGCCCGCTTCGGACGGTTGATGCGCCCGCAGCCGGCGTTTTGTTGCCTCGTGCATGCAGCGCGCGTGGACGGACGGCCCGCCGTCCATCGCCGCGCGGACCACCGCCGATCATGCTGCCGTAGCTCAGTGGTAGAGCACTCCCTTGGTAAGGGAGAGGTCGGGAGTTCAATCCTCCCTGGCAGCACCATAGTCTCGCAAATTCCTCCGACTGCTGCGACTTGCGGCGATGAGGGCGAGGTCCTCTTGTCGTCAAAGACTAGCACCACCCGCACGGCCGCGCCGCTACCGAAAGTCGAGGTTGACACCGAGAGCGGCCGAACGCGCCTCGACCCCGGCACAATCCAATTTTGCCAAATAGCTAAAAATCATTCACCTATTGAACCCGCTCCGATCTGGACGAAGGGCGGACCCAACGAGACGCGGCGCGTCCAGTGACCGATTTCGGCCAGATCGCCTGTCCCCGTCGCCAGTCACCGAAAGTCGATTGGTCTAGCTGAACGCCTTGGCGACAAAAACGAAAAACGGTCCCGTCGCGATCCATCTCGGGTTTGCGATGTGCAAGTGGCGGAGGGAGTGGGATTCGAACCCACGGTACGGTTTCCCGCACACACGCGTTCCAGGCGTGCGCCTTCAACCACTCGGCCACCCCTCCGGATCTCGGAACAACGAAGCCGCGGAATATAGCTACAGCGGGCAGCGGCGCAAGCGCGGAATTGGCAAGCCGCCCCGTCATCCCGCTCTCGCTCGTACCCGCCCCGCGCACCCGGCCTTTCCACCGCTTGCCAAACAGCCACGAAAACCCGCTGCCGCTTGACTTCGACCTTCGCCCCGGCCTAAACCCGGTCCATCTCCAGCCACTGATGACGAAATGCCGCATGACCGTCGCCGACGCGATCATCGAGACGCAGGGTTTGGGTAAGAACTTCAACGGCTTCTGGGCCGTCCGGGGGGTCGATCTGGCCGTACGTCGAGGCACGATCCATGCCCTGATCGGGCCGAACGGCGCCGGCAAGACGACCTGTTTCAATCTGATCACAAAGTTTCTTGGGCCCAGCGCCGGATCGATCCGCTTCAACGGGCGAGACATCACGGCGTTGAAGCCCGCCCAGGTAGCCCGCCTCGGGCTCGTCCGCAGTTTCCAGATCTCGGCGACATTCCCGCACATGAGCGTGCTCGAGAACGTGCGCGTCGCATTGCAGCGCCCGCTCGGCACCTCGTTTCATTTCTGGCGGTCGGAACGATCGCTGGCCGCACTCGACACGCGCGCCCGTGATCTGCTCGACGACGTCGGACTGTCGGAGTACGCGGAGCGCCACGCCGTCGAATTGCCTTACGGCCGCAAGCGCGCGCTCGAAATCGCAACGACGCTGGCGCTGGACCCGGAAATGCTGCTGCTCGACGAGCCGATGGCGGGCATGGGTCGTGAGGACATTCAACGCGTCTCGGCGCTGATCAAGCGGGTCGCGAAAAACCGCACCGTGCTGATGGTGGAGCACAACCTCAACGTCGTCGCCGATCTCTCTGATCGCATCACGGTGCTGGCGCGCGGCGAGATCCTGGCCGAAGGCACCTACGCGGAAGTGTCTCGTAACCGGCAGGTCGTCGAGGCCTACATGGGCACCGGCGGTGCTGCCGATCCTGTGGCTGGCGGCGAAGCGGGGCCGGCGCATGACTGAGACGATCCTGGCAACGGATGACGTGCAGCCGAACCGCGGCGGCGAAATCGAACTGTCGGTGCGCGACGTACACGCCTGGTATGGCGAGAGCCATATCCTGCACGGCATGTCGTTCGACGTGCCGCGTGGCGAAGTGGTGACGCTGCTCGGACGCAACGGCGCCGGCAAGACGACGACCATGCGCGCCATCATGGGACTGATGCGACAGCGCCGCGGTGCGGTTCGCTACAAGGGCACCGAAACCATCGCCATGCAGCCGCATGCCATCGCGCGGCTCGGCATCGCCTACTGCCCCGAGGAGCGCGGGATCT
>JBKBNR010000111.1:0-8789 GCA_046295315.1 Hyphomicrobiaceae bacterium | reverse complement strand
CGACGAGGAAGTCGTTGATGCGCAGCGCCATCTGCATGATCTCGTCGATCTCTGCGGGGGCGGCCCAGCCGAACGCCGTGATGTGCTCCTCGGCGACCATCGGATCGTTGAGGTTGTCGGCCTTGTAGTAGAACTCGATGATCGAGCGCGGCAGCGGCGTGCCTTCCTCGAGGCCGAGGCGCGTCGCCAGGCTGCCGGCGGCGACATTGCGCACGACGACCTCGAGCGGGATGATCTCCACCTCGCGGATCAGTTGCTCGCGCATGTTGAGGCGCTTGATGAAGTGCGTCGGCACGCCGATCTCACCTAGGCGGGTGAAGATCACTTCGGAGATGCGGTTGTTCAGAACGCCTTTGCCCTCGATCAACGCATGCTTCTTGGCGTTGAAGGCGGTCGCATCGTCCTTGAAGTGCTGAATGAGTGTGCCGGGCTCCGGTCCTTCATAGAGTACCTTGGCCTTGCCCTCGTAGACACGACGACGCTTGTTCATCGGTAGTCCTCTGATCATGTGCTCTTTTATTCTCGTTCGTATTCGTTGACGGGTGGCGGCGGTCGCCAGCGCACAATGGCCGCTGCCTTCCCCCTTCCCCATTGATCTGTCAGCGCGTTTTCCTCAGCGCGTGTCACGAGCGGGTGGCGGCCGACCGATTAATTTTCGCCCCGACACTAGCCGAACCGGGGGGCGGAAACAATGTTGCTGGAGTGAGGGTGCGCCAAGTCGTTAACCCGGGCGGCAAGCCGTTGATTTCGCGGGGGTGAGCGGGTAATGCTCCGGCGCAACGGCTGGCTCGCCGACCAAGGGCTGCACGCGCAGCGTGTCCATTTTGGCGCAGAACGCGCCGAGGTTGAGCGAATTTGGAGGCAGACATGACGACGTTCGAGAACCGCGAGAAGGGCTTCGAGAAGAAGTTCGCCCACGATGCGGAGCTGAAATTCAAGGCTGAAGCGCGCCGCAACAAGATGCTGGCGGAGTGGGCCGGCGCCAAGCTCGGGAAGTCGGCAGCCGAAATCGAGGACTACGTGAAGGAAGTTCGCCGCGCCGATCTGGCCGAGAAGGGTGATGACGACGTGGTGCGCAAGGTGATGGCCGATTTCGCCGCCAAGGGTGTTCAGGTCTCCGAGGGTGAGCTGCGCAAGGCCATGGGGGAAATGCTTGCGAAGGCGGTCAACGACATCGAGTCCGCCGCTAAGAGCTGAGCCGGACGGCAGGCTCTCGGCATTCCCCGTATCCGATCGGCAAGGCCCCGCGTGCCGCGAGCGCGCGGGGCTTTTCTTGTCATGGCGATGCTGAACTCGTCCTCGCCTCGAGCCGTTTGAGGAACCATCCCAAGCGCATCAGCCCCTCGGGCCAGGGCCCGTGCCCCGATGCGGCGTTGATGTGACCGACGTCGCCCGCGGGCACCAGTGTCGCCCCCCAGTTGGCGGCCAGCGCCTCGGCGCGGGCGTAGTCGCAGTAGGGATCGTTCGACGAGGCGACGAGCACCGACGGGAAGGGCAGCGGATCGACCGGCAGCGGCGCGAAACCGTGATACCCAGCCTCGAACGTGTAGCCTTCGGTGACGGGCCAGCGGTCGGCGTTGTCGACGTCGGCGGGTGCGACCAGAAATGCACCCGCGATCAAACCCTTCGGCAAGCGCGCCGCGGCGTGCGCGATGGTCGCGACGCCGAGGCTGTGGCCGATCAGCACGACCGGCATATCGGACGACGACTTGGCGATGGTCGAGATGAGCATGCCGACCCATTGGTCGCGCTCGGGGTGCAGCCAGTCGGCCTGTTCGACGCGACGCGCGGTCTTGAGGTTGCGCTCCCAGCGCGACTGCCAGTGGTCGGGCCCGGAGTTCGACCAGCCCGGGACCATGACCAATTCGGCATCGGATGTTTTCATAGTGTGTCGCTCGTTCCTCTCAACGCCCGTTCCACTGCGGGGCCCGCTTCGACAGGAAGGCGTCCATGCCTTCGCGGAAATCGGCGGACGTATAGCAGAGTGCGATCAGGTCGTGATCGCGACCCACCGCTCCCGTGTTGCGCAGCCGCCGCAGGCCTTCCTTGGTGGCACGAAGCGTCAGCGGCGCGTGGGCGGCGAGCACGCGGGCCAGCGCTTCGGCGCGGACCATCAGCGCCGCATGATCGTCGTGGATTTCGCTGACGAGGCCGATGCGCAAGGCCTCCTCCGCCTCGATCAGCCGCGCCGTGAAGATCATTTCCTTGGTCCGTGCCGGGCCGATCAGTTCGGCGAGGCGGGCGAGGTTGGTCATCGACAGGCAGTTGCCGAGCGTGCGCGCGATCGGAAAACCGAAGCGCATGTCGCGCGTCGCGATACGGATGTCGCAGCAGGCCGCGATGGCGCCGCCGCCGCCCGTGCAGGCCCCTGCGATGGCTGCGATGGTCGGCACGGCGCAGGTCTCGATCGCGCCGAGCACGCCGTCCATTTTTTGCTCGTAGGCAATCGCCTGTTCGCGCGTGGTGAAGTCGCGGAAGGCGGAGATGTCAGTGCCGGCGGCGAACGCCTTCGTACCGGCACCCGTGACGATCAGTACTTTGATCGCCCCCCCCGGCGCGATGCCGCGGCAGATTTCGGCGAGGCGTTCATACATCTCGAAGGTCAGCGCGTTGCGCGCTTCGGGCCGGTTGAGGGTGGCGATCGCGGTACCGTCGTCGCGGATGGAATAGAGGACGTGATCTGTGCTCATGATGGCTCCAGGGAGGCTGCCTATCGGCGCGGGCGGTGCTGAACGGGTGCGGCGCAAGGGGCGCGTTCGATGACGCGCCACGTTCGCACCAAATCCCGGACCCGCGCCGTGTGTCGCGTCCGTTCATCTCGTGTGTACGCTTCGCTCCGCGCCCCTTCGACTTGGCTTTCCGAGTTGATGGCCCCGGCTCCGCGCCGCCTCGTGACCGTGGCCGGGATACGCGCGGCGGCTACACGGTGCTAGCTCTGTCGACACTCAGCGTTTATGCTTCTATCCATGACGAGAGGACAAGGCTATCTCATCTCATGACTCGGCCCGAACGCGTCATAACAGCGCCGAACCGGCGGACGTTCATCCGGCGCGCCCTGTCGCTGGCTGGTGCCTCGATCGCGCTGCCGGGGCTGTCGCTGTTCGAGGGCGGCGCGGATGATGGCGCCCTCGAAACGGTGATGTGCGGTCCCGGCAATGGACCGCGCCGCTCCGCCGGAGCGGCCGAGGCGGCCGCCGCGGGCGGATTGCGTTACGAAGGCACCCACATTCTGACGCATGGAGCTTTGCGCGACATCGCGCGGGAATATCGCGGGCCGTTGCCGTTTGTCGTCAACGGCGGCGGCTGCGACGACGGCATAACCTCCGTGCGACGTCGCGAAGCCGATCTCGGCGGCATGTGCTGCCCCGTCGAGGGCTCGCGCGGGGAGGGCCTTAAGGCTGTGGTCGTGGCGCGCGACATCAAGGTTGCCGTGGTTCATCCGACCAACCCCGTGCGCGATCTCTCGCGAGCCGCTCTCGCCGACGTCGGCGGCGGCCGCGCCACCCGTTGGACGCAACTCGGCGGCGACGACCGGATGATCGCGCTCGTGGTGCGCGACCATTGCCCGGAATACCGCGAACCTGCCCGGATCCTGCTGCTCGGTGAGGGGACGTGGTCGCGCTCTGCGATCTTCGTGCGGACCGACAAGGAGATCGTCGACACCGTCGCGCGCTTTCCAGGGGCGCTCGGCATCGTCAGTTGGGTGTTCGCGCAGCCGCTGGTGGCGAGTGGCGAACTAGGGCTTGTCAGCCTGGACGGCGTGCAGCCGACCGCCGATGCCGTCATCGCCGGCCAGTACCCGCTGCACGGGCCGCTGAGCCTCGTATTTTCGACATGGCGCGACGACATGCGGCCGTTGTTCGACTTCATCTTCAGCGATGCCGGGCGGGCCATCGTGCAGCGCCGGTTGATCCCCGTCGATCGCGCCCAGTCCGGCTATGGCTTCGGCTGAGCTGAAGCGGATGCCAGCGGCAACGTGATGGCCACGATTGCCGGCGGGCCGGGCGTGATGTTGATGTCGCCGCCGTGGGCCCGGGCGATGGCGAGTGCGCTGGCGAGCCCCAGCCCGGTGCCGCCCGTCTGCGTCGTGAAGAACGGTTCGAACAGGTGCGCTTGCGCATCGGTCGAGAATCCGGGTCCATCGTCGCTGACCGATATTCGCGCGGCCCCGTCGACGTTATCGAGGGCCACCTCGACACGGGTCGAAACGCTGCGGGCGTTATCGAGCACGTTCTCCAGCATGCGCTCGATCTGGATCAGGTCGACCTCGGCAGGAATGGCCGGAACCGACGCGCGGAAATCGAGCTGAACCGCAGGATGGCGGCGTTTCCACGCCATCGCCATGTCCTCGACAGCCGGCACCAGATCGCATCGAACCGATCGCATCCGCACGGGCCGACCGTAGTCCAGCAGTGCCTCGATAGTCGCGCGCGCTCGCTCGCAGTGATGCTCGATGAGACGGATGTCCGCCGCCAGAGCGGGGTCGAGATCGGTGCGTCGCGCCACCAGACCAGCGGTGGTCGTGATGACCGTCAGCGGGTTGTTGAGATCGTGCGCGACGCGCGCCGCCGCCCGGCCGATCGCCGAGAGCTGTTCTTGATGCCGCATGGTGCGTTCGACCTGCCGCAGCCGTAGCAATCCCTCCGACATCTGGTTGAAGGCTTCGACCAGATAGCCGACCTCGCTGCCGCCACCGGTCGTCGCGATCTTGCGACTGAAATCGCCGCGGCCGACGGCGATCGCGGCGTCGATGACATCGAGCACGGGGCGGAACACGCGCTTCAACGCGATCGCCAGTCCGACCGTCAGGAGCGTGCCGAACGTGACCAGCATGATGCCGAGCACCGTTTTGATCCCGGCGACGGCTTCCGCGACGGTATCCGGTATCATGACGCGTAACCCGATCGTCGGGCTGGCGCTCGTATCCAGTTCCACGTCGACCGCGTGCCGCAGCGACGACTGAGCGCGAAGCGACCGCGCTGCCTCTTCGCCGAGTTGATCGCCGCCCGCTGCCAGCGGGTTCGCGATCTGCAGCACGGCAAGCGAGTTTTCATTGTGCTCGAGCATGTGGCTGGCGATGATCCAGACGCGGCCGTCGTGCAGGACGAAACGCGGTTTGCCGGTGTCTGAATGCGGTGGAGCGTCGTCCAACCGGGTTCCGGCGCGAGCGATCAGTTGTCCGCTCGGTGTCAACAGGGAGACCGACGCGAACGAAAACGCGCGAGCAATGCGATCGACGGCGGATTGCGGGTGGTCGCGCTCGCCGTCGAGGTAGCGGTGATAGTAGGTGCTGTTGATCAGGTTGGCGTCGCCTGCGATCAACGACGTGGCACCTTGCAGTTGCGCCCGTTCCCGTTCGGCGGCGGTGCGGATCTGGTGTGTCAGCCGTGCGATCCGCTCCTCGTGCAGGGTGGCGAAGCGTTGCGTTACGAAGTAGTCGATGCTGAAAAAGAGTGCGACGATGGTGAAGCCGCCGAAGCCGACCAGCACGGCGACGGTTTTCAGCCACAACGACCTTTGCGGCGCCAGGCGCCGCGGGGCGGCGGGCGCCGACGTGGAGGACGCGGGCGCGTGCAGTGGCGTCATTGCGTAACCAGATAGACGAGACATTGGCATGTCCATCGCTTCGTTTGCTTGCTCGTCGAGCCAATCCGCCTCGCAAGCCGATCCGCCGTTGGTCGTCATCGTAGAGGACGAGGCCGATGTCGCCAACGCACTGAAGCGCGTCATCGAGGCGAGCGGCAGCTACCAGGTGCGGGTGCTGCTGTCGGCGGGCGAGATCGAGAGCGTGATCTCGCAGACGCGGCCCTGCCTGGTGTTCACCGATCTGATGATGCCCGACATCGACGGTTTCGACGTGGTGCGCCGGATCAAGGGCATCGAACCCTACCTGCCCGTCGTCGTCGTCAGCGCGTACTCGACGATCGAGAACGCGGTGGCGGCGGTCAAGAAGGGTGCCTTCGATTTCCTCGCCAAGCCGTTCCGGCCGGAAAGCGTCGAATTGATCCTCGCCAAAGCCCTTCGCGAGCATCGCTTGCTCGAGCAGGTGCACCGGGCGAGGGGGCGAGACCCCGATCTGATGGCGATCCAGGGCGACAGCGTGGCCATGAACCGCCTGCGCGAATGGGTGTTGCGTGTCCGCGACGTTCGGGCGAGCGTGCTGATCGAGGGCGAAAGCGGCACCGGCAAGGAACTCGTGGCGCGGGCGCTGCATGCGGGCAAGGGTCCATTCGTCGCCGTCAACATGGCGACGGTTGCCGACAGCCTGGCGGAATCGGAGTTGTTCGGTCACCGCAAAGGCGCCTTCACCGGCGCCACTGGCGACCGCAAGGGCCTGTTGCTGGAGGCCAACGGCGGCACTTTGTTTCTCGACGAAATCAACGCCGCCAGTGCCGCCACCCAGGCGCGGCTGCTGCGCGTGCTGCAGGAACGCAAAGTGCGCCCGCTGGGAGCGACGACGGAAATACCCGTCGATTTTCGGCTGATCTCGGCGTCCAATCAGCCGCTCGACGAGCTCGTGCAGCAGGGGCATTTCCGGCGCGATCTGCTGCATCGCATCAATACGCTCAGTGTTCGTGTACCGCCGCTGCGCGAACGTCGCGACGATATTCCCGTCCTCGTCGAGTATTTCCTCGCGCGCTACAGCCGCGCCCACAACCGCTCGGCGCGCGCCGTCTCCGCCGCCGCCATGGCCGCCTTTGTCGGCGGCAACTGGCCCGGCAATGTGCGCGAACTCGAAAATGCCGTCGAGCAGTCGGTGATCCTGTCGCCGGAGCGCGCGTCCGAGATCGAACTCGACGCGCTGCCGCCATCGCTCGGCGGGCAGGGGTGGATGTTCGAGGAGGCTTCGGAGCCCGTCGGGAGCACAGAGCGCGCGCGCACGCTGGCAGACGTCGAACTGCATTACATCCTCGCGGTCCTCCGCCAGGCTGGCGGCAACAAGGCCGAGGCCTCGCGCATCCTCGGCATCGGCTACAAGACGCTGCTGCGCAAGCTGGCGAGCCTCGACGGCGCATGAAGGGGGTGGTGGGCCGAAACACCCTATCGCCGACGCTGCGATAGGACTTTTTGACCCACATGCGCCGTCGCCATCGTGCAATCCCTCAGTCCTGGCCGTGCCCGTGCGACTGGCATCCGCCATGCATTGCCGACGATGCGTGGCTATCGCGGCCCGAAGGGGTCCGCCCGATGATCACGCACAAATGACAAAAGTCGAACGGGCCCGTTCGGGTGTCGTTGCACGGGGGGTGTGCGCCCCGGACGGGCCACCAAGGGAGGACACTTCAGCGATGCATAAGTTGTCGATCGGGCTGGTCATTGCCGCCTGCGTCGCAGGCATGGCACCAGCCATGGCGGCAGACGGCGTGCCGGCCGATGCGCTCGTCGTGCCGGAAGCCAAGAACAAGACCGTCTGGCAGTTTCCCAAACCGAACTCGGCGGTTGTCGAACTCAAGGACCATCGCCGCGATCTGTCGAAGTGGCCGACGGTCAGCTATGACGACAAGCGCCCGACGCCGAAGCCGGAAACCAAGCAACTGGTCGAGCCGCTCAATGGTGACGCCGAGCGCGGCAAGAAGCTCGCCATGAACACGCAAGGCGCCAACTGCTGGGCATGCCATGCCTTGCCGGGCGATGCGCAGCCGGGCACCGTCGGTCCGACCCTCATCGGCTACGGCAAACTGGGGCACAGCAACCAGGAGATTTTCCAGCACATCTGGGATCAGCGCGTGATCAATCCGCAAACCGTCATGCCGCCCTTCGGTACGTTCGGAAATCTGAGCGAACAGGACATCCGCGACATCGTCGCCTTTGTGCAGTCGAACTGAGCCGCGCACCCGGATCGTAGAGGAACAACATCATGAACACGTCGGATTCCATACCGCCGCGCGCGCCGTTTCGCACCGCCGCAGCCGCGCTGGCCGTCGTCGGTGTCACCGCCGCCGTCGCATCTTTCGTCGTCCCGGCCACGGCCGACGACAAGGCCGAGAAGCCCTATCGCGACATGTCGCCGATGGTCGATTGGGTGCCGCATGTGACCGGTGACGAGAAGCACACCAAGACCTACCAGTACTGGAAAGACCGCTCGAAACTGCCGATGGACATGGCGCGCAGCGTCACGGATCAGTGGAAGACCAACTGGAAGTTCATGGACCCCACTGTCGACGACAGCCTGCATGGTGGTCATGAAGCGCTCGCGCGGGGCGAAGAGGTTTACGCCAAGCTCAACGCGGACGGCGGCTTCGCCAAATGCCTCGGCGCCAAGGACGGCGAACTGAAGGGCCTGCGCGCCAACGGCTATCCGCGCTACGACGAGAGCCTGAAGAAGATCATGACGCTCGAGATGATGATCGAGCATTGCTCCGCCGCCGCTGGCGGCAAGCTGGAAAACGGCAGCTACGACAATGCCGCCGTATCGGTCTACATCGGCTATCAGAGCAACGGCATGCCGGTGAACGTCGATGTCAGCAAGGGCGAGTTGAAGGCGGCGTTCGAGCGGGGCAAGCAGGCCTACCATACACGCGTCGGTGTAACGAACTTCTCGTGCGCCACCTGCCATGCGGATCTGGTCGGGCAATCCCTCCGCGGCCAGGTGCTGACGACGCCTTATGGAGATTCGGCGCACTGGCCGACGTTCCGCACGAAAGGCGAATTGCAGGCCATGCATGTGCGGTTCAGCGAATGCAATCGCAACGCTGGTGCGCAGCCCCTGAAGCCCGGCAGCGCCGTCTACGCCGATCTCGAGGTGTTCGTGCAGGCTCTCTCCAACGGCTATCCCGTCGATCTGCCGA
>JBKBNR010000110.1:4408-8832 GCA_046295315.1 Hyphomicrobiaceae bacterium | reverse complement strand
CGCGCTCGGAACGGGCGGTGCGCATCGACGGCAAGGTGCCCGCGCGCCCTGCCGGCACGCTGAACGCCGACCGCGCCACCGGCGAAATCGAGGTTTACGCCACCGAGATCGAGGTGCTTTCGGCTGCCAAGGAATTGCCGGTTCCGGTGTTCGGCGAGCCCGATTACCCGGAGGACCTGCGCCTCACCTACCGCTTCCTCGATCTGCGCCGCGAAAGCCTTCACGCCATCATCATGAAGCGCTTGGCCATCACGCGCGACATTCGCGAGCGCATGCATGCAGCCGGGTTCAACGAGTTCCCGACGCCGATCCTGACCGCGTCATCGCCTGAAGGCGCGCGCGACTTCCTGGTCCCGTCGCGCATCCACCCGGGCAAGTTCTACGCCCTGCCGCAAGCCCCGCAGCAGTACAAGCAGTTGCTGATGGTGTCTGGCTTCGACCGTTATTTCCAGATCGCACCGTGCTTCCGGGACGAGGACCCGCGCGCCGACCGCTTGCCGGGCGAGTTCTACCAGCTCGACGTCGAGATGAGCTTCGTCGAACAGGAAGACATCTTTCAGACCATGGAGCCGATCCTCACCGGAATGTTCGAGGCCTTCGCCGAGGGCAAGCCGGTGACGAAGGGGTGGCCGCGCATTCCGTACGACGAGGCGATTGCCAAGTACGGCTCCGACAAGCCGGACCTCAGAAACCCGATCGAGATGCAGGATGTGACGGAGCACTTCCGCGATTCAGGCTTCAAGGTGTTCGCGCAGATGATCGCGAAGGATCCGGCCGTGCGCGTCTGGGCCATCCCCGCGCCCACGGGCGGCTCCAGAGCCTTTTGCGACCGCATGAACTCGTGGGCGCAGGGCGAAGGCCAGCCGGGCCTCGGCTACATCTTCTGGCGCGACGACGAGGGCGCGGCGGGTGCGGGTCCGATCGCCAAGAACATCGGACCTGAGCGCGCCGAAGCGATCCAGAAGCAGTTGGGCCTCAAAACCGGCGACGCCGCGTTCTTCACCGCTGGCACGCCCGCCAAATTCTACAAGTTCGCCGGAGCCGCGCGTGACCGCGTCGGCACCGAGCTGAAGCTCATCGACGAGAACCGCTTCGCTCTCGCCTGGATCGTCGACTTCCCGTTCTACGAGTGGAACGAGGAGGACAAGAAAATCGACTTCTCGCACAACCCGTTCTCGATGCCGAAGGGTGGCCGCGAAGCGCTGGAAGCCGCCGAGAGCCAAGGCCGCGACACGCTGCTGGCCTTGAAAGCCAACCAGTACGACATCGTCTGCAACGGCTACGAAATCGCGTCGGGCTCGGTGCGCAATCACATCCCCGAAACAATGGTCAAAGCCTTCGAGATCACCGGCCTGACCAGGCAGGATGTGGAGGATCGCTTCGGTGGCCTCTACCGCGCGTTCCAGTACGGTGCGCCGCCGCATGGTGGGTGCGCGGCCGGCATCGAGCGTATGGTCATGCTGCTGACGGGGTGCAAGGCGGTGCGCGACGTCGCCTTGTTCCCGATGAACCAGCAGGCGCAGGACCTGCTGATGAACGCGCCCTCGCCCGCCGAGCCGAAGCAACTGCGCGAGTTGTCGATCCGCGTCGTCGTGGACCAGAAGAAGGGCGCATGAATGCCCTGTCCGCTGACGGCGGCGACGACCCTATCCTCGGATAACTGATCGCCGGCACACGCTCCGCGCCGCCGTGGAATCGCCGGTTTTGTCGCGTCACTACATGACGTTCGGCAGGAGATCTTCGCGCGCGGCATCGATCCACCGGGCGCGGCTCTGCTCACCAGCCGTTGACGGCGACGCTGCGAGGCCGCAAAACATCGCCAAACCGGCGTTTTCATGGGGGATTCGACCGCGTGTCAGGGGATTGCTCGACCGGTGCAAGGGGGTGGCAGGCCGCAACCGGCGCCGCTCGCCGCGCCGTTTGCGACCGCTCGGCGAACGGCCACGGGCTCCCCGTTCGGCACGCCCGCATGGTCCAGCGCAATCGACGTTCCATCGCCATGCGATGGGCGAGCACAGGCGACATTGCATGACGGATGCTCAGGGATCAGGCTCGAACGGGTCGGGATCGGGCGGCGGCGCGCCGCCGGTCGCCGACACGACGTGGTATATCGCTCGTGATGGTCAACAACACGGGCCGCTGTCGGACGCCGAGATGCGCCTGTTCGTCGATGGCGGGCACCTGAGGTCGAGCGACCTCCTTTGGCGTCCGGGCTTCCCAGACTGGAAGCCCGCGCCCCAGGTCTTCCCCCCGCGTCAGTCCGAACCGAAGCCGGTCGTGCCACCGCCGCCAGCGCCGCCGCAGCGCGCCGCACCACGTCCGTCGCCTCAGGCAGGCGCAGCGCATCCGTTGGCCGCGGCCGCATCGCCCGCACAACAGGCGGCCGCTACGGGCGCCCGCGTGGCCGGTGATGCGCCGGCGGGTGAAGCGACCGCGCGGCAGTATCCGGCCGCCAACCCGGCCTCAACGGCCACAAACCCGCATGGGCGCCAGCAGCCCGCGCCGCAGCCGTCCGGCACGCCCCCGCGAACCGAACAGCCGCAGCAAGGCCGACCAGGCGCCGGCCGCCCTGACATGGGCCACCCCGATACGGGGCAGCAGGGGTACAACGCAGCCCCACGCACCGCCCGCACCGCCCCGACGCCCGCAGGTTCTGGCCAGCCGCAGGCGGCTGCCCGCGCCCCCGCCCCCGCCGCCTCATCGCAGGCCATGCTGCCCGTCGCCAGCGACGACAACTTCGCCTACGAACCGCTCGAAAAGCAGCGCCCGCGGGTCAAAGTCATCGGGCTCGGCGTGCTTCTCGTCGCCGTCATCGCCGCATCCACATGGTTCGTGATCGAGAACAAATCGGCGCTGATGGACAAGCTCGGCCTGTCGAACGCGGCGCGCGGCGACGTGCCGGTGGTGAAGGCCGACCGCACCAGCCAGCCGACCAAGGTCGAGGCTGCGGGCAAGGCGGCGGTCTCGCAACCGGGCAAACCGCTGCCGCAGATGGCGAGCAACGATCCGTCGCTCGTCGCGCCGCCCCGTCAGCCGCAGCCCGACGCCGCTGCGATGGATATGAGCCTGCAGCGCCGCCCGCTGTGGACCTTCATGAAAAGCCGTTTCCCGGACTGGTACGGCGAGCGCGTCAGCGAAGCCGCCGTCATGGTCGCCGCCGAACGGCCGCCGCGTGAAGTCACCAAGCACCTCGTCGATGCGCTCGTCGACTTTCGCCGCAAGAACGCCGACGCGGCGCTCAAGGCCTCCACGGAACGCCACCGCGCCATCGCCACCGCATTTCTCGACAACCTCCAGACGCTCTCCAGCCGCAGCGCTGATTTGTGCTACAGCTTCATAAGCCAGGGCGAGACCAGCGGCGTCATCGTCGACCTGATGACCGCGGGCGACGCGTCGCAGGCGCTCGAGAAGCAGGCGATCGCAATTTTCGAAGCCGTCGACGAGGGGCAGAGGCAGCCCGTAGCGCACGACCGGCCGAAGAAGGAAGACTACGACGTCCTTGCGAGCCAACTCGGCAAGCTCGGCTGGAGCCAGGCCGATCTGCAGATGTTTGCCGACCCGAAGGCGCTTTCGGCGGCGACGCCGGCCCGCGTCTGCCAGATGGTTCGCGACTGGTTCAAGGCGCACATCGAGATTGCCGACGGAACCGTGCAGCAGCGCCTGCTCTACGAAACTCTGCGCCCCGTGGTCGGGGGCTGATCGCGGCGCCGCGCTCCGCATACGCCAGCGATCGACGCGCCCGCAAATCGCGCCGGCGGATGTCGACAGGCACGGCGAGGCCGATCGCGGTGCCGCAGGCGTTCTCCGGCGGCGGCGACAGGCTCACCCGACAGACGCCCCGTGCAACCTCCCTGCGGGGGAGTGTCCTCGATTCAAGTTGTCCGCTGCCGGACCTCACCGCTCCGCCCCGCCGCCGGTCGCGCGGGGGCCATCGAATACAGTAGCCAGGGCGGGCGCCTCGGTTCCAAAGTGGTCTGAAGACGTTGAGCAGGTCACCCCTCATTTGGGGCGGCCAACCGCCTGGCCATGATCGGCACCGCGCGCGGGAGCGGCGCCCGGCAATGCCAGACAATACGACGGTCATGCCAGTATGGCGCAGTGTGGCTCGTCGGGTCCGGGTCAGGTCTGATGGGTGAAGACTACCGCCGCCTCGCCTGCTACACCACATGCCGGGACGTCAGCTCGAAAGGCCGCGGCACGGACTTGGCGCCTTGGTTTGCCCACGGCAAGCGCCGCACCTGCGGCCCCCTCGGCGCCGCCGCGCGCATTTCGAATTTTTTGCTTTTGCATTCTTCTCTCCGCCCCTCTACGCCGCAACGGCCGCAGGGCCGCTATCGTGCTACATATCGCCCATGGACAAGGCTTGCTCCATCGGCAACTTGGCATGGTCCCGACGTCGATAAACAGTATGACGAGTTGAGATG
>JBKBNR010000110.1:0-4398 GCA_046295315.1 Hyphomicrobiaceae bacterium | reverse complement strand
GCCGGCAAGCTGGTCCCGCGTGGCGATGCATCGGTTCTCGGCGAGAACGGTGCCAAACCGATCTGGGTCGACCTCGTCTTTCCGACCAAGGACGAAGACGTCGCTGTCGAGCAGGCGCTCGGCATCTCGATACCGACGCGCGCTGAGATGCGCGAAATCGAGGTGTCGAATCGGCTCTATTATGAAAACGGCGCCTACTACATGACCGCGCTCGTTGGCTACTCGATCGACAGCGGCTCGCCCGAGTTCGCCACCATCACGTTCGTGCTGGCCGGAAACACTCTCGTCACGGTGCGGTACTCGGAACCGAAATCGTTCCCGCTGTACATCGCCAGGACCGAGCGGGGTGACGCGGCGTGCGGCACGGCGGTGGCGATCCTCATCGGGCTCGTCGAGACGCTCATTCAACGCAAAGCCGATCTGATCGAGCAGTTGCAGGACGACGTCAACCGCATCGGCGGCGTCATCTTCGACACGAAGGGCGGCCAGCAGACGCGGGCCAAGCGGCTCGATGTGGCGCTGCGCTCCATCGGCCGGCTCGGTGAGACGGCCTCACGCGCCGAGGAAAGCGCGTCGTCCATTGACCGCATGCTGTTGTATCTCGGTCAGGCGCTGCGCACGCGCGGCGACGATGTGCGAGAAATCGAACTCGCCAAAGTCGTGCAACGCGACGTGCGCGCGCTGATCGAGCAACTGGAACATCTCACCGAACGCGTGACGTTCCTGCTGCAAGCAACGCTCGGCATGATCTCCATCGAGCAGAACCAGATCATCAAGCTGTTCTCGGTGATGGCCGTGATGCTGATGCCGCCGACGCTGGTCGCCTCGATCTACGGCATGAACTTCAAGCACATGCCGGAACTCGAGTGGACCCTCGGCTATCCGCTGGCACTGATCGCGATGGTCCTCGCCGCCGTCGTGCCCTATGTCCACTTCAAGCGGCGCGGCTGGCTGTAACGACGGATCGGCGGAGCCGGGATTGCCTCAGCCTCCGCCGACGGCATCACACTGCTGCTCACGCAGCGGCTTGAGCGACCGCGATCGCGAGCGCCGCGCACACCGCCAGCGTCAGCAGGATCGAGCGGTGCCGCACCAGCAGCAGAAACGCAGCGACAGCCGTCAGCGCGGCGGCCACGACGTCGAGCGATGCAAGGTCGGGCAGCGCGATCTGCAGTGGTCCCGCCGAAACCGTCTCGACGCGCTTGAAGACGACGTGCAGGGCGAACCACAGCGACAGGTTCAAGATGACCCCGACGACGGCCGCGGTGACGCCGCCGAGGGCAGCCTGCAGACGCGGCATGGACGTCAGCCGTTCTATGAATGGCGCACCGGTGAAAATCCACAGGAAGCATGGTGCGAACGTCGCCCACAGCGTGACGAGCGCACCCGCGAGACCCAGTCCGTAACTGACGCCGCCTTCGGAGCGCGCGGCGGCAATGACACCGACGAACTCGGTGACGAGAATGAGCGGTCCGGGCGTAGTCTCGGCGAGGCCCAGTGCGTCGAGCATCTCGCCCGGTTGCAGCCAGCGATACCCCTGCACCACCTCTTGCGCCATGTAGGCGAGTACCGCATAGGCGCCGCCGAAGGTCACGACGGCGAGTTTGGAGAAGAACCACGCCATCTGCGACAGCACATGGTCGGTGCCGAGCGCCGCCGCCATGACGGCCAGAGGTGCGATCCAGATCGCCAGCCAAACGGCGGCCGTCGCCGCAGCGGCGCGGACCGTGGCGCCGGGAACGGGCGACGCGCCCGCACCAGCAACCGCCGGGGCCGCCGTATCGCGCATCAGGAAGCCGGCGAGCGCCGCGGCGAGGATGATCACCGGGAACGGCACATGCAGCGCATAGATCGCGACGAAGGCCGCAGCGGCGATCCCCCATTCGATCCGCTGTTTCAGCGCCCTGCGCGCCACCCGCAGCAGCGCCTCGACGACGATGACGACGACGGCGGCCTTGATGCCGACGAATGCCGCGGCGACGAGCGGCTGCGCGCCATACATGAGATAGAGGACGGCGAGCGCGAAGATGAGCGCCGCACCCGGCAGCACGAACAGCAATCCGGCCGCCAACCCGCCCAGCGTTCCATGCAGCCGCCAGCCCGCGTATGTCGCGAGTTGCATCGCCTCTGGCCCAGGCAGAAGCATGCAGAAATTGAGCGCCGAGAGGTACTGCCGTTCACTCAGCCAGCGCCTCTCGTCGACCAGGATGCGATGCATCAGCGCGATCTGGCCGGCCGGGCCGCCGAACGACAAGGCGCCTATGCGGGCCCAGACACGCACGGCCTCGACGAAGGTCGGCGGTGCGGAGAGTTCAGCAGCTGCGATCGATGATGATTTTGACACGGCGCGTTCGCTCAAGTTGTGGCCCCACAGGTCGCGGAGCCGACACTTGGGCTGATGCCTGGAGGGGTGGTCGACGAAACCCCACCGCCGTTCTATGCGCACTCCCTTGTCTTGCGCAACCCGACGCGACGAATTCCATGTCGCCACGCAGCCCGCAGAACTTCCCCACGATACTTCGGTGACCGTGTTCACCGACAGGTCCGGGCCGCTGTATGCTCTATAGCGTCCTCTCGATCGCCGACACCCCGTCATCGGCTTCACGTTCGCAATCCCTCGTCGTCAACCCATGCCACCAAGGGCTCAACCCATGAACATCGACCGCTTTGTCTTCGCCTTCGCCGGTATCGTCATCCTGGTCGGCACCGCGCTCGGCTTTTTCGTCCACCCGTACTGGCTCGCGGTTCCCGCCTTCGTCGGCTTCAACCTGCTGCAGTCGGCGTTCACCGGCTTTTGCCCGCTGGCGCTCATCCTGAAGGCCTTTGGCATGAAGTCCGGCTGTGCCTTCAATTGATCTCAGAGCTTCGGCCAACGCCGACGGTTCGGCCGTGGAGGGTGCTCCACGGCCTTTTTTTCGAGGTGCAAACTTGTCGCCGTGCTGCCGCATTGCAGCATGAACGACGTACACTCCGACATGCCATCGCCGCATTTCTGCGACGTGCGGTCGCGCTGATCCGACGGGGCCGCGAACTTTCATCCGTAAAATCAATGCCTGTGCACGTCGCGCAAATATGGCGTGATAAATCGCGAATTGACGGAACCCGTCGCCGGTGGTCAGGTCCGGCCCGCCAGAGCTGATGGTTAATAAAACCGGCGGCTGAACATGTTCTGGGGTTCAGCTCAGGCGCACGCTCGCGGAGCTCCACAGGCCAGGGAACGGGATCGTCCCACCGGGTGCCACGAGCCGACGTCTGTCGAAGGGCACGCTCGACGCGGTCTTCGAGAGATGGTTCTCGTGCGCTGCAGCACCGCCGACAACAAGGAGTGTTTCATGCGCACCGTGATCATGGCGGCCATCGCCGCTCTGACCTTCGGCTTTCTTTCCGCCGCCCCCGCCAGCGCCGCACCGGCCAAGAGCTGGTCGTGCCAGAAGGGCGCCTCGGCCTGCACCAAGACGGCCTCCAGCCGCAAGACCTACAAGTCGAACAAGTACGCTCACAAGCACCGCGCTCACCGCAAGCATGCATCCAAGCGCCGCTCGGCATCGCGCCATGCCGCGAGCCCGCGCCGCAAGTCGCAGCCGTCATACAGCTATTCGGGCGGCTCGTCGGGCGGTCTCGCCTCGTACTATTGGCAGCCCCAGCGCGTCGCCTCGGGCGGCTGGTTCAACCCGAACGCTCTGACCGCAGCTCACAAGACGCTGCCGTTCGGCACCAAGGTCCAGGTGACCAACCGTCACAACGGCAAGTCGGTGGTCGTCACGATCAACGACCGCGGCCCCTACATCAAGGGTCGCGTCATCGACCTGTCGAGCCGCGCCGCCGGAATCATCGGCATGAAGGGCGCGGGCGTCGTTCCGGTGTCCATGACCGTGCTCGGCCGCTGATCCGCGCGGTCGCGGCGTTTCATCGTCCCGCAACGAAAGAGGCCCGCTCCTGCCATGGAGCGGGCTTTCCCTTGTGCCGCCTCAATCCGTTGTTTGCCACGCGGCGGTAAAATCCGGTAAGTTTCGGCAATACGATGTACCCGAGCGAGCCCGTTCGATGCCCAGCCATGCCACGACCGCCTCCCCTGAGCGGGATGTCGCACTCGCCGACATACGCAAGGCGATGATCGAGAAGAAGCTGACGCAAGCCGAGCTTGCCGATGCCGCCGACTGCCACGAGAAGACCATCCAGAACCTGCTCGGCGGGCGGTCCGTGCGCGATCAGACCCTGTTCGACGTTTGCATGGTGCTGGGGCTCGACTTCGAGCACATCAAGAGCAACTGGTCGGCCCCCGCGGGCCACACCTCGGGCGCCCGCGAACCGCAGGATCTGAAGGGCGAGGGCGGGCTCGTCGCGCCGATCTACATGGGTGCCTACACGCGCGCCGCTGTCGATCACTACATCGGCAGC
>JBKBNR010000109.1:0-8861 GCA_046295315.1 Hyphomicrobiaceae bacterium | reverse complement strand
TACCGCGATTGGCGTTGCGCTTGGCCGCCGTCAGCAGGCCGGCGAGCAGGCTCGGGCGCATCGACGACATGTCGACGGAAATGGGGTTGGAAAGATCGAGCGTCGCCGCGCCGCCGCCCATCAGCTCGGCTTCCGACTTCGGGATGAACGACCAGGTGATCGCCTCGACGAGACCGCGCGCGGCGAGTGCGCGACGGGCGCGACGAACGCGGCGCTGGCGCTCGGTCAGCACCGCCTGCGCGACACCGGAAAGGCGCGGCAGCGGCGTCGAAGGTATCGTATCGAGACCGGCGATGCGGATCACTTCCTCGACGAGGTCTGCGGCACCGTGCACGTCCGGCCGCCAACTCGGCACGCCGACGTCGATCGCGGTGTCGGCGGTGGCAGCGGTCTGGCCTTTGCCCTTCGTTGGCTGAGGCAGGCTGAAGCCGAGTGCGGAGAGCGTGGCGCGCACCTCCGCTTCGCCGATGTCGCGGCCGGTCATCCGGGCGACGCGCGAGGGCTGAAACGAAATGGTGCGGCGCGTGTCGGGGATGGCGCCCGCGACCTTCGCCTTCGACGGCGTGCCGCCGCAGATCGACAGGATCATGTCGGTGGCGAGATCGAGCCCCGGCATCACCGAGTTGGGATCGACGCCGCGCTCGAAACGGTAGCGCGCGTCGGTGACGAGCCCCGCCTTGCGTCCGGTGATGGCGGTGCGGACGGGATCGAACCACGCGCTTTCGATCAGCACGTTGCGGGTCGCCTCGGTCGCGCCCGTCGACTCGCCGCCCATGATGCCGCCGAAGCCGAGCGGACCACTATCGTCGGCAATGACGCACATGCTGTCGTCGACGTTGTGGGTCTTGCCGTCGAGGCCGAGGAAACTTTCGCCGGCATGGCCGAGGCGCGCGCGGACGGCGCCCTTGATCTTGTCGGCGTCGTAGACGTGCAGCGGCCGGCCGAGATCGTTCGAAATGTAGTTGGTCACGTCGACGAGAGCGTTGATCGGCCGTTGGCCGATGGCTTTCAGGCGTTGCTGTATCCAATCCGGCGACGGGCCGTTCTTGACGCCCGCGACATGGCGGCCGGCGAAAACCGGGCAGGCACCGCTGTCTTTCGCCGACGCATCGATGCGGATGTCGATGGGGCAGTCGTTGTCGCCTTCGACGGCGGCGATGTCGCTCCACGGCTTCAGCTTGCCGAGACCGGCGGCAGCGAGATCGCGCGCGATGCCGCGCACGCCGGTGCAATCCGGGCGATTGGGCGTCAGCTTCACCTCGATGACGGGATCGTCGAGGCCGATGGCCGCGGCGTAGCGCTCGCCGATCCGGTCGGCAAATTCCGGCGCGACTTCGATGATGCCTTCGCTTTCGGAGGAAAGCTGCATCTCGGCCGCCGAGCACATCATGCCGTTGGAGACGACGCCGCGCACCGGCTTCTTCTCGAGCGTGATGCCGGAACCGGGGATGTAGGTGCCGAGAGGCGCGAACACGGCGAGCATTCCCGCGCGGGCGTTGGGCGCGCCGCAGACCACTTCCATCAGCGGTTGACCCGGCGCGGTCTCGACCTGCAGCACGCGCAGCCGGTCGGCGTTCGGGTGCTGTTTTGCCTCGACCACACGGGCGATGGTGAACGCGGCCAACGCGGCGGCCGGATCGTCGACGCTCTCGACCTCGAGGCCGATGGCCGACAGGCGGGTCGCGATCTCGTCCAGGGAAGCGGACGTATCGAGGTGATCCTTGAGCCAGGAGAGCGTGAATTTCATCTGAGTGGGGTCTTTGTCGCTGAGGGTAAAGGGAATTGGGACCGCTGTTTATCAGCACCCCGCGGCGCCGGCAAACACCGAGCAGAGTGCAGCAAGGCCAAGTGCGGTGGCGATGCAACCCGGCTCAGCGGTCGAGCGTCGCCGGGTTTTTGCGCTTCACCGCATAGACCTTGGCCCAGATCCAGGCGAACGAGACCACGATGCGGATTAGCGTCAGGCCGTAATAGATGCGGAACACGAAGCAGAACCACACGAACCAGCGCAGCGAGCGGTTCATCTGCAGGCTGGTGATGGAGAACTCGAAGTGCTCCATGATGTCGAAGAAGCCGCCACGGAGCACCAGATCGAGGCCGAAGAAGGCTGCACCGATGGGGCCGCCGTGGACGACCTGACGGTTGTGATCGACGAAGATGTCGTGGCCGTCGGCCTGCAGCGCCAGGCAGGTCGCGACGAACAGCACATAGAATACCAGCATCGAAACGCCCATCGACCGGTAGTAGATGAGCACGTGGCGCAGCGTATCGCGGCTGAAACCGTAGTCGATCCAGTCGTCGAGATCGCGGTGCTTGCTGTCGTGATAGAACCACGTCCAGAACGCCATCAACGCCATCGCGACACTGAGGCCGACGGCCATCATGACGGGAACGGATACGTTCTCCAGCACCAGCATGGCGGCGGATCTCAAACGGTCACGACGGGCTGGATCATTCCGTCACCAGTTTGTAGCGGGCGTGACATCCCGTGCAATTGGCGAGAAGGCCGGAAAGCTGGCCGAGTAGCTGCGTGCGGTCGCCCATGCTGGCCGCTTCCATCGCCAAGGCATCGAAGCGGGAGTGCGTGTCCATGCCGAGACGGCGCCATTCCCCCGGCATCTTCATCATCAGCGATCGCGGAACATGTTCGCGGGTGCCCATGCCGGAGACGCGGGCAGCCTCGGCGGCGGCGGCCGGTTTGTCAGCGGCGAGCGCGGACACGATGCCTTCGATGCTGACGAGGAACTGGCGCATTTCGTGAAGCACGAAATCGCGCTCGCCGGAAGTGAGTACGACGGCCTGACGGTCGTCGTCAGCCCCCGGTGGCACCGCCGCCGGCTGTGCAGCATGATGGCCCGCACGTCCGCCGTGGTCCGGGCCCGGCTGCTGACCTGTCGCCGTTGTCGTCGCCACCGCCAGCGCCGCTGCGCAAGCCGATGCTCGGGCGATGAATGATAATTTTACAGCCATCGTTGTTTCGTGCGCTCCCTCGGGTGCCGACAGGCCCGTCGTCGGCTGGTATCGCGCAACAGCGCGCGAACGGCAACCCGCGGCGCGGGTCGCATGCCGTATTGACGCGGACGACAGGCCCGGCCAAGTCTCGCCCGCCGCCGGAATAATCCGGGACAGCTCGCCGGGCCTGCAGGAACCAACCCCATGACCGAAATCCACCGCATGCCCGGTCTCGACGAGGCCGCCACCCGCCTGCTGGCCGAGGTGCTGGCCGCCATGCTGCGGCCGGGCGATCTGGTGGCGCTGGAGGGCGATCTCGGCGCCGGAAAATCGACCTTCGCGCGGGCGTTGATCCGGGCGCTGGCGGGCAACCCGGACGAGGAAATCCCGAGCCCGACGTTCACGCTGGTGCAGACCTATGCGACGCCGCGTCTCGCGATCGCGCATTTCGATCTCTACCGGTTGGCTGATCCGTCGGAGCTGGATGAACTGGGCCTGGATGCAGTTCTCGCGGGCGGCGTGGCGCTGGTCGAATGGCCTCGCAAAGGTGGCGACCGCCTGCCGGGCGAGCGGCTGACTATTGCTCTTGGAGATGCCGCCAGTGGCGATGCCGAGCGCCGCGACATCGAGGTTCAAGGCACCGGCGCGCTCGATGACAGGGCGCGGCGTCTGGCGCTCGCCTTCGCCATGCTTCAGCGCTCCGGGTGGGGTGCGGCGGGGACACGTGTCGCCTACCTGCAGGGCGATGCCTCGCCGCGCCGGTATGCGCAGGTGTCGGCACCAGGGAAGGGCCGCGCGGTAGTGATGGACTGGCCGCGTCAGGCGGATGGCCCGCCGATCCGCGACGGTCTCCCCTACAGCCGCATCGCGCATCTGGCCGAGGACGTACGCCCGTTCGTCGCCGTTGCCGATGCTCTGCGCGGCGCCGGACTGGCGGCACCCGAAATCTATTCTGCCGATCTCGATACCGGCCTGCTGCTGATCGAGCACCTCGGCGACGGCGTCTACGCGCAAGCCTTGCGCGATGGCGCTTCGCAGACCGAGCTCTGGCGCGCCGGCGTCGATGTTCTGGTGCGCATGCGCGAAGTTCCAGCGCATGGGCCGCTGCCAATCGCGGGCGGTGGCGCATGGGCGCTGCCACGCTACGATGCCAGGGCAATGGCGATCGAGGTCGAGCTGCTCGCCGACTGGCTCTATCCGTTCGCGACGGGCACGCCGATGCCGCTCGATGTGCGCGCCGAGTTCATCGCGCGCTGGGCGGAGGTCATCGACCGATTACAGGCGCTGCCGGTCGGCTGGGTGATGCGCGACTATCACTCGCCGAACCTGATCTGGCGGCCGGATCGCAAGGGTCTCGATCGCGTCGGCGTCATCGACTTCCAGGACGCATTGCAGGGACCGCTCGCCTACGATGTGGTGTCGCTCTGCCAGGATGCGCGGCTGGATGTGGCAGCAGCGCTCGAGAGCGAGCTTGTGGGCTACTACTGCGCCGAAGTCCGCGCCCGCGAAGCAGATTTCGACGAGACCGAATTCCGTTTCGCCTATGCGGCGCTCGGCGCGCAGCGCAACACCAAGATTCTCGGCATCTTCGCACGGCTTTCCAGGCGCGACGGCAAGCGCGGTTATCTGGTCCACATGCCGCGTATCTGGGGATATCTCGAACGCTGCCTCAGGCATCCCTCACTGACCGGGCTTGCCGAACTGTACGCTCGTCACATCCTGCCGCTACGCACGGCGCGTGCCGATCAACACGGAGCGAGCCCAACATGAGCCGACCGACCAACGCTTTCGTGCTCGCCGCCGGTCTCGGCACGCGCATGCGTCCCTTGACCGAGACGGTGCCGAAGCCGCTCGTCAGTCTTGCCGGGCGGGCGCTGATCGATCACGCGCTCGACCGCCTTGCCGCGGCCGGGATCGAGCGCGCCGTCGTCAACGTGCATTACCTCGCCGACCAGATCGAAGCGCATCTCACGACCCGCGAAAGTCCGCGTATTTTGATCTCCGACGAGCGGCCGAAGCTGCTCGATACGGGCGGCGGCATCGCCAAGGCGTTGCCACTCCTCGGCAGCGGGCCGTTCGTCGTTCACAATTCTGATTCTGTTTGGCTCGAGGGGCCGGTGGCCAACATCCCGGCTTTGATGAGCACTTGGGAAAGCGAGCGGATGGACGCCCTGCTGCTGGTCGCCGCTGCCGTCGACAGCCTTGGATATGAAGGCTCCGGCGATTTCGTCATGGACGCTAACGGCCGCCTGGGACGCCGTCAGGCGAGCCGCCCGGCCCCGTTCGTATTCACCGGCGTTTCCATCCTGCATCCCCGTCTGCTCGATGGATTCGATTCAGACGTCTTCTCGCTCAATGCGCCATGGGATCGCGCCATCGAAGCGGGGCGGCTTTACGGCATGCGCATGGATGGGTTCTGGATGCACGTCGGAACGCCGCAGGCGCTCGCCGATGCCGAGCGCGCGATCCGCGAAGGCGAGGCCGGTGCGGCATGAGCAACGGGGGCTCATCCGTTGCTCCGAACGGCACGCCGCCGTACGCCGGGCGCATCTTCACCGTGCCGCCGGGGCAGCCGTTTCTCTCCGCGCTGGCCGGTGCACTGCTCTCCGGCGCGCTCGGCAGTTTCGGCAACACAGACGATGCTCTGGCGCTCGCGGATGTGACGCTGCTGCTGCCGACGCGCCGCGCCACGCGCGCCTTGCAGGATGCGCTGTTGCGGGTCAGCGGCAAGCGCGCCGTGCTGCTGCCGCGCATCCGCGCCATCGGCGACGGCGATGAGGAGCAGTCGCTGATTTCCGGTCTCGCCGGATTGTCGTTGCTCGAAGACGGCGAAGACGATGCGCTGCCCGCGATCAGCCCGCTGGAGCGGCGCCTGGCCCTGACACGGCTGGTGCTGAAATGGTCAGCCGAGATGCGGCCCGATCAGCCGGACATGGTCGACGATCCGCGCGGCGATCTGGCGCCGTTCGAGGGCGCGGGCAAGGCGACGCCGGCGCAGGCCTCGCAACTCGCCGACGAACTGGCCCGCCTGATGGACATGGTCGAGACGGAGGGCGTCAGCCTGTCGGGCATCGAGCATCTCGTGCCGGAGATGTTTTCCGAGCACTGGCAGAAGACGCTGAAGTTTCTCGAGATCGTCAACGCGGCATGGCCGCAATATCTGGCTCTGGCCGCAAAATCGTCGCCATCGGCGGCGCGCAACCGGGCGCTCGAAGCCGAGACGCGGCGCATGATCGACAACCCGCCGACGTCGCCGGTCATCGTCGCAGGCGTCACGGGTTCCATTCCCGCGACGGCGGCGCTGATGCGTGCGGTGGCGAAACTGCCGAACGGCTACATCGTGCTGCCGGCGCTCGATACGCACCTCGACGAGCCCTCGTGGCAGGCGATCCGCACGAGCCCGAAGGGTGGCGATGGTGCGCAGACAGGGGCGGCCGCTGCTACCGCGACCGGCCATCACGAGCATCCCCAGTACGGTCTGAAAACGCTGCTCGACCGGCTCGGTGTCGAGCGCCGCGATGTGCGTGTGCTGCCGGGGGCGGAGCCATCGCCCACCCAGTCGGACCGGCTGGCCTTCGTCGCCGAGGCGATGCGCCCCGCGAGCACGACGGCGGCGTGGCACGATTACGCCGCGACCGTGGATCGTGAGCGGCTGCGGGCGGCGCTCGCCGGAATAGCGCTGGTCGATGCGCCGTCGGCGCAGGACGAAGCGGAGGTTGTGGCGCTGATCCTGCGGCAAGCGCTCGAAGTACCGGGGCGGACGGCGGCGCTCGTCTCGCCGGATCGCCTGCTGGCGCGGCGAGTCGCGGCGCGGCTCCAGACCTGGGGCATCCGCGTCGACGATTCCGCGGGTCGGCCATTCGCCAAGACGGTGCCGGGCGCATTCCTCGATCTCGTGATCGAGACCATGGACCAGAACTTCGCGCCCGCCGCCTTGATGGCACTGCTCAAGCATCCGCTGACGCGTTGCGGCCTCGGCGCGTTCGAGGTGCGCCGGGCGTCGCGCGCGCTGGAGCTGGCGGCATTCCGCACCGAGTATCTCGGCATCGGTCTCGCCGGTGTCGATGCGGCGCTTGAGCAGGCCGCCCAGGATGTGCTGGACGGCGAGCGGCGCGAGCGTCCGGTGCGGCGCATGCGGCAAGGGGATTGGGATGGCGCGCGCGATCTTGTGCGACGGCTGCAACGAGCGTTCGAGCCTCTGACGGATGTCTATGCATCGGGTCGCGGCGAAATCCCGCTGGCCGAACTTTCAAAGGCCCACATCGCCGCCGCCGAAGCGATTTCGCGCCTTCCCGAGAGCGAAGTGAAGCCGCTGGGCGAAGGCGCCAGCGCCGACGATCCGGGCCAGCAATCGCGCTATTTCGCGGAGCTCTATCTGGGTGATGCGGGTGATGCGGCGGCACGGCTGTTCGCCAGTCTCGCCGACCCGACGCTGCCCGCGCTCGATATCGCAGCGGCCGATTACGCCGATCTCTATCGCAGCTTGGTCGCGAAAGAGAACATCCGTCCCAAGGTGCCGCTGCACCCGCGCCTGTTCATCTGGGGACCGTTCGAAGCGCGCTTGCAGCAGCCCGACATCGTCATTCTCGGCTCGCTCAACGACGGCACCTGGCCGGAGGCCGCCGATCCGGGGCCGTGGCTCAATCGGCCGATGCGGCGCGGACTGGGGTTGCCAGCGCCCGAGGAACAGATCGGCTATCTGGCGCATGATTTCACGTCGCTGCTCGGAGCCGAGCGGGTCTATCTGACGCGCGCGGAAAAGATCGACGGCGTGCCGACGGTGCCGTCGCGCTGGCTGATGCGCATCGTCGCGCTCCTCGATGGTCTCGGCATGCGCGGTTCGATCGCCATGGAGCAGCCGTGGCTCGCCTGGGCGCGCTACCGCGACGCTATCCCGGAAAGGCGGATCATTTCACCACCCGAGCCGCGTCCGCCCGTTGCGCAGCGTCCGCGCGCCATGTCGGTGTCGGGGGTCGAGACTTGGATCGCCAACCCGTATGCGATCTTCGCCAAGCGCGTGCTCGCCCTCGATCCCCTGGCGGTGCTCGGTAAGCCGCCGGATGCCAGCCTGCGGGGCGCCATCATTCATGATGTGCTGGCCGAGTTCGCGTCGCGTTACCCGGTGGCATTGCCGGGCGATGCGGAGGCGGTCCTGGTGGCGCTGGCACGCGAAAAGTTGGCGCCATATCTCGGCAATCCGCGCATCGCGGCGTTCTGGCTGCCGCGCTTCGAACGCTTCGCGCGCTGGTTCGCGGAAACCGAGGCGCAGCGGCGTTCTGCGGGTGGCCGGGTGCTGGCCGAGATCGGCGGCAGGCTGGTGCTCGATGCGCCAGCCGGGCCTTTCGATCTGACGGCGCGAGCCGACCGGCTGGACATTTCAGAAACCGGGATCGTCATCACCGACTACAAGACCGGAATGCCGCCCAAGGACAAAGCGGTGATCGATGGGCGTTCGCCACAGTTGCCGCTGGAGGCTGCAATCGCGCTCTCTGGCGGGTTCGAGAGGATCGAAGCGCGCCAGGTCACGGCGCTGAGCTATATCCGCGTCACGGGCGGCACTCCGCCGGGAGAAAGCCGCATCCTCTCGGTCGGCGACATCGCCGATCTGGCGCGGCGCCAGGTCGATGGGCTGCTGCAACTCATCGCCCGGTTCGACGATCGGGCGACGCCCTACGACGCCCGGCGACGGCCCGGGTTCAGCTACGAGTATGACGAATACGCCCAACTCGCCCGAGTCGCCGAGTGGGCCGACCTGCCGGGTGAGGCCGCATCAGACGGTGAATGATCGCGCCCCCGCCGAAGGCTCGGCGGCAGGACATTTCGTCCGATTGCACCATCGCCCTTTGCATTGACCTGCCGGACATACTATCTGCCATACGAAAGTCGATCGACGGCGACCCACACCGGTC
>JBKBNR010000108.1:0-8889 GCA_046295315.1 Hyphomicrobiaceae bacterium | reverse complement strand
GCACCGCCAGCATCAGAGAGACTCCGGCCAGCAGATTGGCCAGCAGGCGACCAAGCCCCGGCCCAAGGCCAAACCAGCGATGCAGCAGGTAGAGCGCCGCCGCCTCGACTGCGACACCGGCGAGGATGAGATCGATCAGGCGGCCGCTGGCGAGCAGGTCCTGCATGGGCGCATCAGCCTCGGCCGCATGAGTTGAACAGCGCCACACCGGCAACGCTCATCATGGCCGCACGAAGCCCGCGAGGTGCGCGAGATCCTTGAAGAAGATGCGCGCGTGCGCGAAGGGCTCGGCGCGTACCAGCCGCTTGTTCATATACGACTCCCACGTCAGCCGCTGGATGTCGCGATCGGCGCACAGGCTGACGAAGCGTTCGCGGCGCTTGTCACTGCCGTACCAGAAGTACTGCATGATGCCGAGGACCAGAAACACGCGGCCATGCGCCTTCATGAAGCGGCGGCGAGCCTCCGCCAGACAGCGCGACTTGCCCGTGGCGAGATATGACGATACGGCATCCGCTGCCAATTCGCCGCCATACATCGCATAGTAGATGCCTTCCCCGGACGCCGGCGCGACGACGCCCGCCGCGTCGCCCGCGAGCACCACATCGCGACCGTTGTCCCAGCGCTTCAGGGGCTTCAATGGAATTGGCGCGCCTTCGCTGCGAATCGTGCGGCTGTCGTCCAATCCAGAACGCTGGCGAAGCGTCGCAACCGCAGACCGCAGCGAAAAGCCCTTGTTGGCGCTACCGACGCCGACACTGGTCTTGTCGCCATGCGGAAAGACCCAGGCATAGAAATCGGGCGACAACTGGCCCTCGTAATAGATGTCGGCGCGCTTGGCGTCGAACTCGGCGTCGGCCCTGACAGGCGACTCGATGATCTCGTGATAGGCGAAGACGTAGGGCATGCGTCCCGAGCCCGGCACGCATTGTCGCGCCACTTTCGACAACGCGCCATCGGCGCCGATGACGGCGCGCGCGCGCACGCGCTGCTCGGCGCCACGGCTGTCGTCACTGCCGCCGCGGCCCGCCAGATAGCAGACGATCGCGGTGCCATCGGCGTCGCGGTCGATCCGCACGAAGCTGCCCGTGCGGCGCACCGCACCGCGCGTCCGGGCCCGCTCGCGCAGCCACTCGTCGAAGACTTCGCGATCGACCATGCCGACATAGCCACCGTCGATCGGCATATCGACCTTCTTGCTGGTCGGCGAAAACATGCGCGCCGCATTGACCCGCGCGACCATCAGCTTGTCGGGGATGGCGTAATCGCGCACCAATCGGGGCGGAATTGCGCCGCCGCATGGTTTGATGCGTCCCGCCTTGTCGAGCAACAGTACGCTTCTGCCGAGCGATGCGAGCCGTTCGGCCGCGGTGGCTCCCGCCGGACCGCCACCCACCACGACAACGTCGAAGACTTCCGTTCGAGACATGAGACCCTACCTCAACGCGCCAGCCGCGCTGTCGCCGGCAAACGTCGTGACGCCGCCGTCGCGGCGGCGTTTCATCGAAGCCCCATCGGCGACGATGGCTCCCGCGGCGAGCTTCGCAGCAATCAGGAACAGCGCCGCTTCGAGCGTAAAGACGATAGAGAATGCGCTGACATCCGCGACGCCAGCCCCGCGCAATGCGTCGACAGCCACCGCTCCAGCAAATCCGCCGACCCCGAACGCGATCGCCTGTGCCGCGCCCCATAGCCCCATGCGAACACCCGTGCGCCCTGTCGCGCCACCGCCCGCGAGTTGCATCATCGAGCCGATGGCTGCGACGGCGAACGCGCCGTTGGCGACGCCGAGCATGAACACGGACGGACGCAGCGGCCACTCGGGAACGAATGTTCCAGCTAACGCGAGCGAGACAAGCGCCAGCGTCGAGGCGATACACCCGCCGATCGTCCAGCTTCTGAGCGAACCGATGCCGAGCCCCGCGGAGCCTGCAACCGCCACCAGCACCATGCCGGCGAAAACACCACCATGTTGCACGCCGGCGAGCTTCGTCGATTCACCCGGCGTCAGCCCGTAGACAAGCCCCGCGAACGGCTCCAGGATCAGATCCTGCATGCTGTAGGCGAGCATCGACACGAACACGAAAATGGTGAACCGCCGCGCCTCCCCATCGGCCCAGACTTCGCGCAGCACCTCGATGAATGGACGCGTGGCTTCCGGGGCATCGGCAACGGTTGCGTCGCGCGCGGCATGACGCCGCTCGATGCCGTGGATCGCTACGATCGTCAGCAATACAGCGATCGCCGATACCGCCGCCGTCACCGCGATGAGACGCGCCGTGGAGAATGGATCGAGGAAGTGTCCCGCGGTGCCAGCCGTTACGACGAAGCCAGCGATCATCATTAGCCACACGATGGTAGCTGCCGCGCCGCGACGCTCGGGCGCGACACTGGTCGCCAGCAGCGCCAGCAGCGAAGTTCCCGCGGCGCCGACACCGATACCGATCAATGTGAAGGCGGCGATCGCGACCGCAAGACCAATCGCGAAACTATGGACCATCAACGCCGTTGCGACAGCGGCCAGCAGCCCGCCAAGCGCCAGCACGGCGATGCCGCCGATGATCCAAGGGGTGCGCCGGCCACCGACGTCGGAACCGTGCCCCCACCTGGGCCGCAGAAACTGCAGCGCATAGTGGAAACCGACCAGCGCACCCGGCAGAGCCGCCGGCAGCGCCAGTTCCACCACCATGACGCGATTGATCGTCGATGTCGTGAGCACGATGATGGCGCCGAGCGCGGTCTGCACGAGACCGAGCCTGACGATGCCGATCCAGCCGAGTGGCGTTGTAGTCATGGGTCAGGCTCCGAGAAGTGAGCGGACGGCGAACGCCGCGACAAGCATGCCGAGAACGTAGAGCGTCACACCCGTGGCGTTGTACCAGGGGGCAAGCCCCCGCGGATCTTCGAGCAGACGCACCATCTGGCGGATTTGCAGCACGATGAGCGCCGCGACGATGGCTGCGTGGATGGGCGTGCCCCAGGCGATCAGCAGCGCCACCACGACGATTTGAGGAATGGCCATGACGTAGCAGGCGAGACGCGCCGCGCGCTCAGGCCCGAGCTGCACGGGAAGCGATCTTACGCCCATACGTTTGTCGCCCTCGATGGCCTTGAAATCGTTCAGCGTCATGATGCCGTGCGCGCCCGCCGAATAGAGCGCCGCCAGCGCGATGATGCGCCAGTCGGGCATCGCGCCGATCATCACCAGCGCGCCCGTGAACCAGGCGAGGCCCTCATAGGATATGGCGACCGCGGCGTTGCCCCACCAGCCGTCGTTCTTCAGTCGCAGGGGCGGCGCGCTGTAAGCCCAGGCCAGCGCCAGCCCGACGACCGCAACGGCGATGCCGAGTGGTCCCATGACCGCCGCTACAGCGAGCGAAAGGAGCGACCCGATAATGCCGATATAGAGCCCCCAGCGGCCCGGGATGCGGCCGGAAGGTATCGGGCGGTTCGGCTCGTTGATGGCGTCGACGTGGCGATCGAACCAGTCGTTGACGGCCTGACTGGTGCCGCAGACCAGCGGTCCAGCCAGCAGCACGCCGGCGAGCGCCACGGGCCAACTCATCTCGGACAGCGCTACACCCGACGAAACGACACCGCACATCAGCGCCCACATGGGCGCGAACCATGTGATCGGCTTCAAGAGCTCGAGCACCGCCGAGGGATCGAGCCGGGAGACGTGTACGGTATCGTGAGCCATGTCCGCATGGTAGGACAGCCACCCTGATACGTCAATTTAGATTTACACTTTTAGTGTCATTCTAATCTGCTCGACACTCCGTGGGAGCGCCGTTTGTCGGCTCGACGCCACCGCCGGGTTGCACTACCATCGCGGGGTTCCGAATTTGCCCGAGAGACACGAAGGGAGTGCTCGATGGTCACGATCTACAATCCCAACATCCTCGCCGTCGCCGGTCTCATCATCACCGCATGCGGCCTGGGGTTCCTCGCGAAGGCCATCCTGGCGAGCACGATGACAGCGAGCGCCGACGCCGCGCACGCGAAGCGCGCCGCCGCAGCTGCGCGCGTCGATCTCGCTTTCGCGGCTCCCGTCATCATCGCCGGGATCGTGACGATGGCCGCAGCGCAGTTCGTCTCCAGCGCCCTTTCGCCCGTCATCACCGCCCTGCTGCTCGCGATGGCGTTCGGCCTCGTGCTCTATGCAGGCTATGAGGCGCTGCTGACCGATAGCGGCGCCACCTCCGCCGCTGCCGCGCAGGCCGCCGGTGCCTCGCGGCTGAAGCTCATCGCAGCTCCCGTTGCGGTGGCACCGGCGGCTTCCGCCGCTTCCGCATCAGCCGGGGAAGACGCTGTTCCGACATTGGCGCGTGAATCCGCCGGTTGACGGCTCCACGCCCACCGCTGCGCGTGGCGTCGCGGCGGGGCCGTGCATGGCCGACCGCCCGACCGGTCCGGCATTTCGCGGCTGCTCGAGCACCACAACAAACCGAGGAGGTTCAAGGGCTCGGCATGTCGGATTGGCATTCACTGATACCGTTCGTCGTGACGGTCGTCGTCGTTGCGGCCAGCGGCGCGATCTTCATGCCCGGGCCCTGGTATCGCGCGTTGTCGAAGCCCTCGTGGACACCGCCGGACTGGGCCTTCGGCCCTGCCTGGACGGTCCTCTATCTCATGATCGCGGTTGCCGGCTGGCTCGTCTGGACTGAGCAGGGAGCGGGCCCGGCCATCGCGTTCTGGGCGGCCAACATCGTCTTCAACGGCGCCTGGTCGTGGCTGATGTTCGGCCTGAAGCGCATCCGCTGGGCGCTGGCGGACGCCATTGCCATGCTTTTGACGATCATCGGATTCATCGCAACGGCGTGGCCTGTGAGCCAGACCGCCGCGCTGCTGTTCGTCCCCTATCTCGCATGGGTGACGTTCGCCACGGCGCTCAACTGGGCGATCCTCGCTCGCAATCCGCAAGCGGTGTGACCACGTCGAAGCGACGCCGACAACGCGATTTCGCACCGGCGCGCACGTCGCGCCGATGCTCGAAATCCTCGTTCGAATGAGCCGGTATGGCGATCAGCCTGCAGCCCGCGCTTCGACGTCGATCAATGGGCTGCGCGCCGCCTCGATCGCAGGGCCATCCTGCCGGCGGCCTCCGATGGCTTTCGGCGGCGTCACGTCGCGATCCGGCCTGACCTCCGCGAACATGCGCTGCAGATCCTCGATGCGGCGCTCCGCGCTCGCCAGATCGCGGCGGCTCTCGCCGAGTTCCTTGAACAAGTAGATTATGATGGCAACGAGTACGAGTGCCAACCCGAGGGGTACGGGATCCATGACTGAACTCCTGAACAACGACGGCGCTTGTGCCGCCAGACCGCTTCCTTTCGTCGAAACCAATGATCGCGACACGCAGCCCGCCCCAATGGCCTGTCACGATGCGTGAGCCATTGCGCCGCCCCGTCAAGCGCTCGTCGAGCACAACGACTTCGCCAGCACAGGGGCGTCGCGCGACATGCCCCACCTGAAACAGCAAGATCATGCCAGAGCCCGCGCGGCCCGGCCACCCGCATGTTTGCAACAGAATTCACAATCGTGGCACGTCGCAGTGGCACGCGCCGCAGCGCCGAGTAAATTTCGCGGCGCAACATTCACGCCTCAGCATTTGAAATCAAAATGGCAGCCGCGGTCGCCGCGTGAGCAGCAGGACGGATGCTCGACCGTCACTGCCGGTGACACCAAGGCGGCGAACAGCCGCTCGAACACCGCAACGTGCCAGAGGCAGTCGGGGTGCGCGATCGCATTACCGCGGATGGACAACGACGGCGCGAGACCGAGGCGTGTGGAAACGTGCCCGGAGCCAGCGAAGGTCCAGGCATTGCGACCGATGGCTTGCAGCAGCACGCGCAACGCGACCTGCTTCGGCAGCAGTTTGATGACCCGCTGCGCGACGCGCGGGATGCGATGCGCGAGGATATAGTCGGCCGTGCCAGAGCCGGAGCGACGAAGGACGGCTTGCGCACGATCACGCGGCAGGCGCTCGACGATCGCGCGAAACAGCGCCGCCACCTCGCCCTCGCCGACCATGTCGCGCGGCGGGCGATCCCGGTAGCGGCGGATGCCGGCGTGCGCGAGAATATCGTCCGTCACATGGGCCGACACGAACGAGTCGAGCGCCGCGATAGTCTGCAGAATGGCGTTGGGGCCGACCCGCCCCACGGGCTGTTCGGGCAACGGCCGGATATGCTCCTGCCGCCCCAATCCCGCCCGACGAGCAAGCTCTGCCGCCATGCTATGCGCCCGCCACCATGCGCGGCGCATCCTCGTGCATCTGCTCTGTTCCGCCACCGCACGCCAGCGCCGCTTCACCAGCCTTGAGGGCGCGCAGCTGCGATGCGCGATCGGATGCAGCCTGCCAGTCTTCCATCTGCGCGGTCGCGATGGTCCGCGTCTTGTCGAATCCGAAATCGACTTTCTTCTTCGACTGCGGACCCCAGTAATTGTGCTTGCCGAGATCATAGAACTTGCGCTCGAAGCCGGCCTTGAGGAACGCCTTGAGACAGCCGAGCAGATAGCGGCGGCGGAAGCCCGTGCCGCGCCACGGATAGTGGAACAGCGCCTTGATCATGTAGAAGCGGCGATAGTTGTTCATCACGCGATCAAGCAGTTCGGCGCGATCCATGGCTTCCGGCTTCATGATCGGCGTCACGAAATTATACTTGGAGAAGTCGAATACCTCGACCTTGTCGCCGAGTTCCTGGAACAGCGGCGAGAACGGCCACGGCGTGTACATCGACCAGTTGGCGAGGTCCGGGTCCCAGTCACGGGCCATTTGGTAGGTTTCTTCCAGCGTCTCCACGGTCTCGTTGTCGAGACCGACGATGAATTGCGCCTCCGTGAAAATGTCGGCCTCGCGCAACAGGCGGATGGCACGCTTGTTGTCGGCGACCTTGGTTTCCTTGTTGAACTGGTCGAGCTTCAATTGCGCCGCGGCTTCGGTGCCGAGGGAAACATGCACCAGCCCCGCCTTGCGATAGAGCGGCAGCAGCGCCTCGTCGCGGATGATGTCGGTAACGCGCGTGTTGATGCCCCATTTCACCTTGTCGGGCAGCCCACGCGCGATCAATTCCTCGCAGAACGCGATGAACTTCTTGCGGTTGATGGTCGGCTCCTCGTCGGCGAGGATGAAGAACCCGACCTGATGATCGCGAACCAGTGTCTCGATCTCGTCGACGACCTTCTTGGGGTCGCGAATGCGATAGTCGCGCCAGAATTTCCACTGCGAGCAAAACGAGCAGGTGAACGGGCAGCCGCGCGCCATGTTCGGGATCGCGACGCGCACGCCGAGCGGCACATAGATATATTTCGACCATTCGAGCAGCGACCAGTCCGGGGTGATCTTGTCGAAGTCCTTGACTGTCGGCGCCGCCACCGTGGCGATGATCTTGCCGTCGTCGGCGATGTAGGCAAGCCCCTTGAAACTGGCGCGCTGATCCGGCCAGCGGCCCTCGGCCACCGCGCGCACCAGTTCGGCGAAGATCTCTTCACCCTCGCCACGCACGATGACGTCGATCCACGGCGCTTCGGAAAGCACCTGCTTGTACATGAACGTGGCGTGCACACCGCCCAGAACCCGCAACGCACGCGGGCAGCACTCTTTCGCGATCTCCAGCACGCGCTCGGCCTTGTAGATCGACGGCGTGATGGACGTGCAGCCGATGATGTCGGGATCGAGCGCCACGAGCCGCTCGCGCAGCACCTCGTCGGCGAGGTCGTTGGTCATGGCGTCGACGAAGTGAACGTCGGTATAGCCCGCCGCCTTCAGCGACCCCGCAAGATACGCGACCCAGGCGGGCGGCCAATTGCCGGCGATCTCTGCGCCGCCGGAATGATAGTTGGGATGAACCAGGACGACGCGCATGAGAACACTCCATGTTGTCAATTCATAGTGACGCTTCTGGGGTTCATCGCTGTTGATTTCGGTCAATCGCCGGTCGTCCGGCTACCCGACGCGCCATGCAGAACGCGCCGGGCGGCGGAATATTCCCCACCGTTGAGCGTTATCACTTCGTCTCAATACCAATCCCCCAATCCGTTCGAGAGAAGCCATGTTCAACAGACTGATCCCGAGAATAGAATTCGTCTGCGACCCCGCCGACCATGGCGTCATCGCCGAACCCGTCGAAGGCAAGACTCAATTGCCCGATTGGTTCCGGCGCCTGCCGGCGATCTCCAAGCCGAACCTCTCGGCGACGGACAACGCGCTGACTGTGAAGCGCTGCATGCCGTTCCTGGATGCCATGACGACGGGTTGGATCCTCCCGCTCGCCGCGACCGTCCGCCTCGATATCCGCGATGGCGGCCAGACCGTCGAGGCCGGGTGGGAGTTCGACAAGGTAATGGTATCGAACCACGCGCAGCATCAGGTGACCGGCAACCCCTACGCGCCGCGTCCGCCGTGCAAGTTCCACAACTACTGGACGATCAAGACGCCTCCGGGTTGGAGCTGTCTGTTTCTGCCGCCGCTGAACCGGCCGGATCAGATCGTCGAGGTGCTCGCCGGCGTCGTGGACACCGACACCTACCAGAGCCACATCCACTTTCCTTTCATCGCCATCGGCCCCGATGGCGTTCACACACTGGAGAAGGGAATGCCGCTGGTGCAGGTCATCCCGTTCCAGCGGCGCACAACGCACATTTCCGCCAGCATCAGGGCTGAACGGCCCGAGGAAGCCAGCGAGCGCACCAAGATCCAACGCAACACGATGGCATCAGAGGGCTGGTATCGGCGCATCGCCCGCGCCAAGCGTTGATGGCCGCATAGCGTGGCGTGGGGGTGAGCGCCCACGCCACGCTGCACCAAGGAGACGAGCGACGACGATCGACACAAAGAAGAGGCGGCGGTGCTCCGGCCTCCCCGCCGTAAAAGTCGGTGAACATTAA
>JBKBNR010000107.1:0-8904 GCA_046295315.1 Hyphomicrobiaceae bacterium | reverse complement strand
AAGAAATACGGTGCCGAACGCGTGTCGGACCGCGACCGCGAGGACTTCCAGCCCGAGGGCCTGCGGACCGGCAACTACTTCATCTTTCCGTCGCTCGGCGCCAGCGTGGTCTTCGACGACAATCTCTTTCGTTCGGATCTCAACAAGGTTTCGGACATTCGCTTCGAGACGACACCGTCGGTAAAGTTGCAGTCGTCGCTGCCGCGCCATGTGCTCGATCTTTCGCTCGCCGGAAAAATCGTCTCGCATCTTGAAAACACCGATCAGGATTATGCCAACGTCCGCGCCAAGCTCGATGGCGCGCTTCATTTCGACCATGCACACACCCTTTCGGCCAGCGTCCTCTCGGCGCTCGAACACGAGGAACTTGGCGAGATATCGACACCGCTGACGGCGGCTCAACCTATCGCCGTCGCCCACCACAAGGCCAGCGTCGGCCTCACCCGCGACGTGGGCCGCCTCTACGGCACACTGATGGCGACAGCGGAACGGTGGGACTTTTCCGACGTTCGCTCACGCGGTGGCGCGATGATCGAACAGGACACGCGAGATACCAACCAGTTCTCGACCGCCCTCCGGCTCGGCTATCGCATCTCGCCCGGCTTCGATGTCGTCGCCAAGTTGCGCATGCTCATCGACGACAACCGCGGCAACGACCTCATCGACCGCGACGCTACGGGTTATGAGGCGATGGCCGGCCTCGCATTCGAGACGAGCCCCCTGCTGCGCTGGCGGCTGCTCGGCGGCTATGGCTATCGCAACTTCGATTCCGCGGCCCTCGACGACGTCTCGACGGCGATCGTGGAAGGCCAGGTGCAGTGGCTCCCGACCCAGTCGATGACTTTCACCGGCCTCGCCAGTCGCCAGATCATATCGGCGGACGCGACCGAAGATTCCGGGCGCATCGAAACCGTCGTTTCCGGCCGTATCGATTACGAGATCTGGCACAACACTGTTTTGAACCTGGGATTGGAGTTCAAGGATGCCGAATTCGTCGGCGTCGACCGTAACGACCGCAGCCTCGCCGGCCGTTTCGGCGTCGAATATTTTATGAATAAAAACTGGTTGTTCACTGCTGGGTACGAATATGCGGTTAGAGAATCGACAGAACCCTCGTTCGACATGCACCGCAACCGCTTCACCATCGGCGCCAAACTGCGGTTCTGATAAAAAAGTAAACTAAAAGAAAAGACAACGATCGATGACCGACCACTCGGCGGACGCAGAACGGGGTAGCGGTGGTGCCTTCAGCATCGACCGCATCGTCTCCGCCGTGCGCCGCCGCTTGTTGATCGTGTTGTCCGTGCCGGTTGTCGCGTTCGCGCTGTCGGCGGCCGTGGTTCTGTCGCTGCCCAATCGCTACGACGCGTCCGCGATGGTCCAGATCGACCCGCGCAAGAAGTCGATCTCGAACCTCGATGCCGTGATCTCCGAATTGAAGGCCGATGCGGCGACGGTCGAAAGCGAAGTCGAAATCATCCGCTCGCGCGCCATCGCTCTCAAGGTCATCGACATCCTCGATCTTCGCCACGACCCGGAGTTTTCGCGCCCCTCGTTCATCCAGCGCGCGCTGGTGGCGCTCGGACTCGGCGCCATCGCACCCCCTGGCCCGATGCCGGGGCGCGAGGCGAACGGTGCCTCCGTCAACCACGACATCATCACCGGCTATCTCGGTCCCGAACGCATCGGCGAATCACGCCCGGCGCGTGACGAGGTCGCCGTGGCGTTCGCGGAGCGACTGAAGGCGACGCGGGTGCGCACGACGTTGCTGATCGAAATCCGCTTCTCCGCCGAAAGTGCGGTGAAGGCGGCAACGATCGCCAACACCATCGCCGAAGTCTATCTCGACGAGCAGTTGAAAGCCAAGCACGAAGTCGCCGGGCATGCGTCGAAGCTGCTCGAGCAGAAGCTCGAGAGTCTGCGCGCCGAGTTGAGCGAACGCGAGCGCCGCGTCGCCGCCTTCAAGTCGCAGAACAACATCTTCGAAAGTGAGGGCCAGATCCTCGGCGAGAAGCAGCTCGCCCGCCTGATGGAGCAGACCGTCGTGGCGCGAAACACGACCGCCGAGGCGCGCGCGAAGTACGAACTCGCCGAACGCCTTGCGGCAAAGGGCGACAATGGCGCCGGCATTGCCGACGTGCTGGCCAGCCACACGGTTCGCCTGCTGAAGGAACAATTGGCGAAGGCAACTGGCCGCGAAGCGGAACTGGCGACACGCTACGGTGATCGACACCCGGAGATGCTCAAGGTGCAAGCCGAGGTCCGCGAGGCCGAGCAGCAACTCGCGGCCGAAATCTCGCGGCTGGTCGCCAACCTCAAGAACGAATACGCCGTCGCCGCCGGGCGTGAGCGCGAACTGACGGAAAGTCTCGAGAAGCTGAAATCGGAGGACACGGTTTCGAAGGAGGCTGGGGTTGGGTTGAAGGACCTGATCCGCGATGCGGAGACGACGCGCGCTCTCTACGAGGCACTGTTGTCGCGCTACAAGCAGACCGTCGAAACACAAAGCCTGCAGCTTCCCGACGCCCGCATCGTCGAGCAGGCCGACGCGCCGCTCTTTCCCGCAGCGCCAAAGCGCAAGCAGATCGTCATGTTCGCAACCGCCGGCGGCTTCGTACTCGGGGTCGTCATCGCATTGCTGCTCGAATTCATGACGCTCGGCATCGGCCGGCCCGAGGACGTGGAACGCATCTTCGAACTGGCCCATCTGGCGTCGCTACCGGCATCCGCCGCGACGGGTGTCGAGACCAGCGACCCGCTGCGCTCCGTCCGCTTGATGGTCGCCGAGCCACAAAGCTCGTTTGCCGAAGCCGTACGCGCCATGCGGCGCGAGATCGATCTGCGCCGCGCGCATGAAGGTCCGCGCGTCATCCTCGTCGCCGCGAGCCTGCCCAACGACGGCGGCAGCGTCGTCGCGTCCAACGACGCTCTTCCGATCTCCACCACTACGCCATGACCGGCTCGCGCGTGCTGCTGATGGACGGCGATGCGCGGCGCGCCGGCCTGACGCGGCGGCTTGCCGCGGCGCGCCGCTGCGGCATGCTCGACGTGCTGTCACGCACTGCGGCAGTCGATGAAGCGCTGCTGCACGAGGCGTCGACCGGTCTCACGTTCCTGCCGTCGTCCGGCCCCGCACCGACCAATGTCTCGCCGCCCGAGATGCTCGGCTCGCGCGAGATGGTGCGGATGATGAGTGCGTTGAAATGCGAGTTCGACATCATCGTCGTCGACGCTCCGCCGCTTCTGCCGGTGATCGACGGACGCATCCTCGCCGACCACGCCGATCAGATCGTGTTCGTCATGACGTGGCGGCGCACGCCCAAGCAACTGGCGCGCAAGTCGCTCGCGAGCCTCGGCTTCAATCAGAGCAAACTCGTCGGCGTCGTCGTCAACGATGTCGCCGAAGGCATTCTCGATGACATCTCGGGCTTCGATCGCGCAACCGGGTATGGTCATGCAAGCTCTCGCCCAGCCCACATGGTCCATGCCGCATGATGCACCGATCGCTTTCGACAGTCCGTGCCGCAACCGGCGACGAAAGAGCGGATGAGCGCGCCATGACGGCGCGCCCGACCACCAATGAGGTGACATGATGACCGCCCCAGTCCTCGATGCCGATACAGTGACCAATCAGGCTCGGAGCGCCGTTGGCGACGCGGCTCCGGGCCGCCGAAGCCTGTCGCGCGTCGTGGCACTCGATATCGTCGCATTCCTCGATATCGCCGCGATCATGTCGGGTGCATTATTGCCGGCGCTCATCTACCACTCCTATGGGCACGTCGATCTCGACTGGATGGCGCTGTTCAAGACGGCCGTCGTTGCCAGCTTCATCGCCTACCTGCTGTTCCGCAGCGCCGGCTTCTACGATACGGCACGGACGCACGATCTGCCGCAGGCGCCGGTGCGCATGCTGCTGTTTGCAATGGTGGCTGTCGGATCGGTGATCAGCCTCGGCCTGCCGATGGAGAAGCTCCGCGGACACGCCGTGATCATCTACGCCTTGTGGATTTCGGGCAGCTTCACGCTGCTTCTGGCGACGCGCGGTGTTTCTCACGCCGTGATGGCGCGGCTGACGGCTGCCGGACGCTTCGACCGCCGCGTCGCCGTGTTCGGCGCCGGCGCCATCGCGCGGCGTGTCCGCGACGAACTGGCCACGGCCGACAACGGCATTCGCTTCGCGGGTGTCTACGACGACCGCAAAGGTGAGGATCGTCTCGACGCTGCCGACCTCGAAGTTGCCGGACGGCTGAGCGACCTGCTTGCCAAGGCCGAGGCGGACGCCATCGACGACATCATCATCGCATTGCCGCAAGGCGCCGACAACCGCATCGCCGGCATGGTCAAGGTTCTCGAGCAGGCCCCCGCCAGCATCCATATCGTCACGCACATTGCCTCCGATATCGTCGGCCGCATCAACACGCATCGCGTCTCGGCGATCGGTCCGATCGGCCTGCTCGACGTCAAAGACAAGCCGCTCGCCGACTGGGCACCGATGGTCAAGCGCGCCGAGGATCTTGCCATCGCCACCCTGTCGCTGCTGCTGCTGTGGCCGGTGTTGCTTGTCGCCATCGTGGCCATCAAACTCGACAGCGACGGACCGGCGTTCTATCGCCAGCGCCGCAGGGGGCTCAATCGCCGCATCTTCGATGTCCTCAAGCTGCGCACGCTGAAGGTGTCGGAAGGCGAGGGCCAGATCCGCCAGGTGACGCCGGGTGACGATCGCGTGACGCGCGTCGGCCGCATCCTGCGCCGCACCAGCATCGACGAGTTGCCGCAACTCTGGAACGTGCTGAAGGGCGAGATGTCCATCGTCGGCCCGCGCCCGCATGCCCTGGTCCATGACGAGCAGTTTTCGCTGCTTCTCGAAGATTACGCCAACCGTCATCAGGTGAAGCCCGGCATGACCGGTCTGGCGCAGGTCGAAGGGTTCCGCGGTGAAACCAAGACCATCGAGCAGATCAAAGGGCGCGTCGACCGCGACATGCTTTACGTCCGCACCTGGTCGCTGTGGCTCGATCTCAGCATCATAGCGCGTACATTCGCCATTCTCATCTCGGGCAAGAACGCCGACTGAGGACGCACAAGGGAATACGGAAGGCCCGCGCATGTCGGCAACCGCGAGGATGGCGCCACTCCCCATCATCGTCATTATCGTCAGCTTCCTTTGCCCGACGGAGCTTTCTCTTGTTGTCGGCGGGTTGCGCCTGCCGCCGCATCGCGTCGCCCTGCTCGTCCTGCTGCCGATCGCCATGGCCCGCCTTCTGACCTCGCGAGACCAGCGACTTCGCGCGTTCGACATCCTATTCATTCTCTATGGCCTCTGGACGATCGGCGCCTATACGTCGCACACAGGGCATTCGGGATTCATCTACGGGGGATCTCTGGCGCTGGAGGCACTCGGCGGTTACTTCGTCGCTCGCGCTTTCATTCGCACGACCGAAGAACTGCGTGCGACGATGCGCGCGTTCGTGGCGGCCGTCATCGCAGCGGCGCTGATTGCATTGCCGGAGACGTTGCTCGGGCAAATCTATACCCATGATCTGCTGCGGCAGTTGACCGGTTACCACCACCCGACCGGTGTCGAGACGCGCCTCGGCCTGACGCGCGCCTACGGCACGTTCGATCATCCGATCCATTACGGCACGTTCTGCGCCGCGTTGCTGGCGCTGTTCTGGTACGCGGAGAAGAAGACGAACACCCGTCGCATCAATGCCGGCGCGATGACGTTCGCGACATTCCTCGGCCTTTCCTCAGCGCCGATACTCTGCCTCGTTCTGCAGGGCGGCATGCTGGTGTGGGAAAAGCTGACGCGCACGCTCAAATCACGCATGACGATCACGCTCGCGGTGCTTGCCGCGCTCTATGCCGCAATGGCGCTCGTCTCGACGCGGGGCCCGATCACCTTCATCGCCACCGGCATGACGCTCGATCCGTGGACCGGCTTCTACCGGTTGCAGATTTGGGATGCCGGCATGAAGAACGTTTGGGCGCACCCGATCACCGGCATCGGACTTGGCGATTGGGAGAGGCCGTGGTGGATGATCTCCGACACCGTCGACGCCTTTTGGCTGGTGACGGCGATGCGTCAGGGCATCCCGGCCTTTCTCATCCTCGCGTTGGCCATCATCCTGCTGTCGCGCGACGTGTTGCGGCGGCGGCATCGCCATGCTGGCGGCGACGCGACGCGCATCGCGATGGGCTGGATGATGACCGTCATCGCGCTGTCGCTGATCGGCGCAACGGTGCACTACTGGAACGTGCTGCACACCTTCTTTTTCTTCGTGCTCGGCCTCGGTGGATGGATCGCAGATCCGTCGCGGCGGTCGCTGGCGAGTTTCGCCATGCGGCGCGGCGACCTCGCGGCTTCACCAACGGCGACGGCACGTCCGCGCGGACCGTCTGAGATCGGACGCCCATATGGCGCAAACCCGGGCGCGCTCGCCATTCTCGGCGGCCCGTACTGATGGCCGGCAGTTGCACGGCAGTGTTTCCGGCGCTGCAGACACCGTTCGCGACGCGACGAGACGCGATGATAAAGCGCCGCCGGAACTTTTGATGTCGCGATGTCAGTCGGCGCGCGGCGGTGTGCCGACGAACGTCAGGCCCATGTCGGCGAATGTCGCGGCCAGCAGGTCGGCTTTACCGTCCCAGCTCTCGCCCGCCACGCTGGCACGCTGCACCGCTCGTTCGATAGGTCGAGCGAGGCTTTCGAGAATGGCGTTGGCGAAGTCTTGCCCCCCTGACGCCACGGTGACGAGATGGCGCCAGCCGTCGAGCGCCGCGAAATCGGTGGTGACGATCGGTCGGCCGACGGCGAGGTATTCCTTCAGCTTCACCGGGTTGCAGGCGCGGATCCAATCGCTCCGGTTCCACGGCATGACGAGGCAGTCGCACGCCGCCATGTAGCTCGCGACCTCGTCGTAGGGTTTGCGGCCGACGAACGTGACGTTCGGCAGCGGGCACCAGCCTTCGGCAAGCGACGAGCCGCCAACCATGACGAACTCCACACCTTCGAGACGCCGCGCCACCTCGACGAACAGCTCGGGATCGAATGTGTGGTGATCCATGCCGCCGACGAAGCCGACACGCGGATGGGCGAGGTGTGCGATGTCGGCGGGATCGCATGCGCGGCGATCGCGATCGGCGGCTTCGCCCGCCGCGACGAAGCGTTGGAGTTCGACGCCGTGCGTCACCAGCACCTGCGCGCGCACCTCGCCGGTCTCCTCCCGCATCAGATGCGGCGCCGCGTAGACGACCAGATCGGCGCGCGACTTCATGTGCGCGATCTGGCGGGCGACGACTGTCGGGTCAGCCTCGGGGAAGGCTTCGAAGCGGTCGGTGCGCTGCATCACACAGGCGGCGGCATCGATCTCGTCCATCAGCTTGGCGCCCGCCGGGCAATGCACCCACAGCAGCGGCTTCCGGATGCCGGCGCGGCGCGCTGCGAGGCGGATCTGCGGGGCCAGCGCGAAATCCGACAGCATCTGGCCCGTCGGCCCCGGCGCCATGATGGGCGAAAACACCCAGAAGCCGTTCTCGACGTGGACGACACCGCGCGACAGGCTCTTGACCTTGCGTGCGATGCGCGCCGCGAACAGCGATCCGCTTTTGAAGCTCGGCATGCGCACACCGAGCGAGTTGACGAACAGCACCGGATAGCGCCGGGCCAGACGCCGCATGATCTGGAAATCGAAATGTCCGCGGTTGTGATACCACCAGTCCTCGCCGCCGATGCAGATGATCCCATCGAACTGACGCGGAACGGCGGCCCTTGCACACGAGCGGGACGAGGCGGACTTGGCCGAACCGAACCCCTCCGGGGCGATGGCTCCAGCCGGGAACTTCTCGAAGATGGTTGTCACGCGCGCCTCGTCTCTCGCGCCACCGTTGGCGCCACGGGCGGCATTGTCCAGCCTCTGCCTTAACCGTTCATTGCCCCGACGCTGCAATCACGCCGCGACGGATTGCGATCCGTGCACGCTCGTCTATGCTGCCGCCGCTGGCGACACGTCGCAAAATGACCTGCCCTGGAGACACGCGCGATGCGCCCGAACACCCACCCGTTGTCGCCGATTGCCGCCCTGGCAGTGCTGCTCATGTCGGTCGCCGCCCTCGCACCGGTGCTGGCGACGAACGCGGCAGCGCAGCGCCGCTACGACGAGCGCGGCGATACGCGAACCGAAAATCGCTTCGACGGCCGCTCGGGCGGCGGACGCAACATCGCCGGACAGTTCGACTACTACGCGCTCGTGATGTCGTGGAGCCCGACCCATTGCGCCAGCGAAGCCGGCGAACGCGACGACCAGCAGTGCAACCGCCGCGACGGCCGCGGCTATGCATTCGTGTTGCATGGTTTGTGGCCCCAATACGAGCGCGGCTTTCCCGAAAGCTGCCCGACTCGCGACCGGCCGTTCGTGCCCGATCGCGTCATCGACGGCGTCATCGACATCATGCCGAGCCGGGGTCTCGCCATTCACGAATATCGCAAGCACGGCACCTGCTCCGGCCTCGATCCAGCGGGCTACTTCGACCTGTCGCGGCAACTGTTCAAAAGTATCCGCATCCCAGACCGCTATGTGGCGCCGCGCGAGCAGCAGCAGGTGGCACCGGAAACGCTGGTCGACGAGTTCGTCGCCGCCAATCCGGGGCTGGCGCCCGACATGATGGCGGTTTCATGTGGCGGCGCCGGCAACCGGCTCAAGGAAATCCGGGTCTGCTTTACCCGCACGGGCAAGCTGCGCGCGTGCGGCGGCAACGAAAACCAGCGGCGCATGTGCTCGGCGCGCACGATGTATGTGCCACCGGTGCGCGGCGCGGCAGCGGCGGGTGCGCCGCGCGGCGGCGATCGTGCGACGGGCGATCGGGGAACGGGCGGGCGCGGCGAGAGCCGCACGCCGAACCGCG
>JBKBNR010000106.1:0-9005 GCA_046295315.1 Hyphomicrobiaceae bacterium | reverse complement strand
GCGACGGCGCTTGGCTTCGTCGATCTCGTTGGATAGTCCGCGGCACTCGCGCGTGTTGCGCAACTGCTTGGTGAACAGAAACCATTCGTAGCAATCGGCGCGGTCGAGGCGGGTTTGCAGTTTACGAAGATCCTGCTCGTTCTGGCGCAGGTCGGCCTCGATGCGCGGCAGAACGCTCTGCGCCTGCGTTCCGCGCTGTGTTTCCTGCACGAGCCGCTGTTCGAGGCGGAGGCAGATCGAGGACCGTTCCGTCTGCCATCCCGCTTGCGAACCCGATTGCACGGGTGGCGGAGCGGGGCGCGCCGGCTCGCGGCGCATCGGCTCGCGCGGGATCGGGCGGGGGTTTTCATTCTCCCACGGCCACGAGAAGCCCTGCGCCGAAGCCGGCAAGCCGCCGACGACGCCGACCAGCGCGGCGACCGCCGCCACGGCGATCACGCGCGCGCGAGCGGGGCGGCGCGGCAGAGATGAACCGCCATGTGAGGCTCTCGGCTCAAGTCGTTTTTTCAGCAGCGTTTTCACGTCCAAGAACAACCCGCGCCCCCGCGGCCGGCCAGTGACTCGCCGGACCTCTACCGACATGTAGCGTATCGGGGTAGTCGGTCAATACGGAGCAAACAAGGCAAATGCTTGCTCGCCAACAGCTAATAGAGGGTCTGCGCGACGGAGGCTGGTCGCCCGCTTCCGTGTACCGTACAACTCTCAAACGTATAGTCGAGGGCGCGACGAGAGACGACCAACCATGCAACTGGACGACCCCCCATGCAACTGACAGCGTTTCGACGGTCGATGCGGGCCGCGTTTGCGGTCGCCATGCTGGCCTTGTGCGCCGGAGCCGTAGGCTCGATCCGCGCCGAAGGCGTGGCGGCTAGTTTGTCATGCGAGTTCGAGGGCGGCACGTCGTCGAGCTATTCCGGGGGCACGTTCTCGTCGCGTTCGCCGCTGCCGTTGCGGTTCGGCATCGTCGGGATCGACCTGGAGCAGCAACAGGCGCGGCTCGAGACGTCCACGGCAGGTGCGGCGAGCGGAACCTTGCGCGTCATCCGTGCGCTCAACGCCAACCACTTTCTCGAGGTGGTGCCGGAAGGCTTTTTGAACCTGACGACGGTGTACGATCTCGATCCCGCGGCTGGTGCCTATCCAGCCGTCCACTCCCGCCATCTCGGCGTCCTGGGCCAGCCGGTGTTCGCGCAGTATACGGGCTTCTGCCGCGCGCGGGCGACACCTTGAGCGCAGTGCCGCGTTAGCCGCTGGCGACGCCTGCGGAATAGCCGCGTCGACCAGCCGTTGTTCGTATCAACACAAATTGATGCGAGCTTGGCCATGTCTGCGAACTTTGATTCCACTCTCGATTGCATGCCACCCGAGGCGACCGTCGGCATTGCGCGGTCTAGGTCGGGGCCTCTGGCCACGTGGACCCGTGCGGCTGGTGCTGGCGCCATGGCGCACCGACGGCTGGTGCTGCTCGTGGCGATCGCCTTGCTTGGGGCCGCCACCATTTGGTTCGCCCCTTCGGATCTGACGTCGCAGGGCCGCTTGGTCCTGATCGTACTGCTTCTCGCCATCCTCGGCTGGGCTGCGACGCCGATCAACGACACGGCTGTTGCTGTTGGCGCGGCTCTGGCGTTGGTCGTTTCAGGTGCCATCGACAGCAAAGACCTCTACGGGGCGCTCGGCCACGAGTTGATCTGGCTGCTCATCGCGGCCTTTATCATGGCGGCCGTGTTGCGAGCGAGCGGCATGGTCGAGCCGCTGCTGCTCTCGGTTTCGCGCCTCGGCGGGACTGTCTCGCGGCTGTTTTATCTGATGACGGGGGCCATCGCTGCCACGGCTGTGTTCATCCCATCGACTTCGGCGCGCGCCGCCCTGCTGCTGCCGGTGTTCGTGCTGCTCGCCGAACGCATCGCCTCGAAGCGCGTCGTTCGCGCGCTCTCGCTGCTGTTCCCAACGATCATTCTTCTCTCTGCGGCGGGATCGCTGACCGGCGCTGGCGCACACCTTCTCGCAGCGGAGATCCTGCGCGAGAAGTCTCAGCGCGCCATCGACGTGCTCGACTGGATGATCCTCGCCATGCCGATCGCGCTGATCTCCAGCTTCGCGGCGACCGCGATCATTCTGCGCGTATTCCTCTCGCCCGCCGAGCGTCGCCGCCGCGTCGTGATCGAAGACGTCGCGGTGAAGCAGCCGGAACCGAGGTCGCGGGCCATCGTATTGGTGATGGCGGGCACGGTCGCGACGTGGATTGCGCAACCGCTGCACGGTTTTGGCATGGGCATCGTCGCGCTTGCCGGGGCTTTCGCCATGCTTTGCGTGGCGGGCCCGCTGTTGAAACCCAAGCAGGCGTTCAAGGCCGTCGAGGTCGAGCTGATCGTGTTCCTCGCGCTCACCTATGCGCTGGCCAATGCGATGATCTCGACCGGTGTCGATACTTGGCTTGCCGCGCGCCTCAGCGCTGTCGTACCCGGGCTCGCGAGCTTGCATCAGGGCTTCGTCGTCGCGGCGGTGGCGGCAATCGCGCTGTCGTCGCATCTGGTCATAACGTCACGAACGGCGAGGGCGGCGGTGCTGTTTCCTGCAGTCGTGCTGCCTGTCGCCGGGCTCGGCGGCGACATCACGGTGCTGGCCTTGACGGTGATCGTCGGCACCGGTCTCTGCCAGACGTTGCCCGCCAGCGCCAAGCCCGTGGCGATCTTCGCCAATGCTCCCGTCGAGACCTATCGTACAAGCGACCTTGTGCGCCTCAGCGCGTATCTTATGCCGATGATGTTCGTACTCATCCTCGTGTTCGCGTCGCTTTACTGGCCTCAGTTTTGATTTGAGTGGGAATAGGTCGCCGCACCCGACGTTGTCTTTCCAGTGTCACATACCTGTCACCTTCACGAACTGGAGAGCAAGACCATGACCTTCACCGTTCTCGTTGCACCATCGGGTTTCAAGGAAAGCCTCAGCGTCCGCGAAGTCACGGAAGCCATCTCGACCGGCATTCAGCGCGGGCTGCGCGGGGCGCGTGTGCTCAAGGCGCCGATGGTCGACGGTGGCGAGGGCACGGTCGAAGCGCTCGTCGACGCGACGGGTGGCGAGGTTCACCGCGTCACGGTGACCGGCCCCGTCGGTGATGCGGTCGACAGCTTCTACGGTCTGCTGGGCGGCGCTGGGCCGCGCACGGCGGTGATCGAGATCGCGGCTGCGGCAGGTTTGTCGCTCGTTCCGCGCGACCGGCGCGATCCGACGCTCACCACCAGCCGCGGTGTCGGCGAGTTGATCGCCGCTGCCTTGCAGCACGATGTCGAGCGCATTCTCATCGGCTGCGGCGACAGCGGCATCAACGATGCGGGAGCCGGCATGCTGCAGGCGCTCGGCGTCAAGCTGCTCGATAGCACCGGCCGCGACATCGGCCCTGGCGGTGGTGAGTTGTGCCGCCTGGCGCGCATCGACACGTCCGGCCTCGATCCCAGGCTCGCTGGCATCCGCATCGACGCCGCTGTCAACTGGCACAACGTCCTGATCGGCGAACGCGGAGTGGCTCGTGTGTTTGGACCGCAGAAGGGCGCTACACCGGCACAGGTCGAGCAGATGGTAGCCGGCCTCGAAAACTTCACCGACGTGGTCAAGCGTGACCTCGGCACCGACGTGGGATATGGCCCCGGCACCGGCGCATCGGGCGGATTGGGCGCGGCGGTTCTCGGCGTGCTCGGTGGGCGGCTGCATCCCCGCTACGACGTCGTGATGCAGTATCTGGCGTTCGACGAACTCTTGGCCGAGGCCGATCTGGTGATCACCGCTGAAGGTTCGCTCGATGGGCAGACGCCGAAAGGGAAGATCCCCGCGGAAGTCGGGCGCCGTGCGGCGCGTCTCGGCATCCCGGTCATCGCGCTCGCTGGCACCATCGGCGCCGGCTGCGCTGAGAACCGCCGCCACGGCATCGCCGCGTTCGCCAGCATTTTGAACCGCCCGTGTTCGCTGGAAGATGCAATCGCCGAGGCGCATCCCTTGCTGGTTGGCGCAGCCGAGGATGCTGCGCGTATGGTCCGCGTCGGCATGGCGATGGAGCGCCGCTCGCGTCCACATGGCGGGACAATGCGTGTCGTTTCGTTCGCTGGCCGGCCCACCCCTTCACAGCACGCAGCCGCTGACCGGCGGGCGCCGGCATGACAGCGGGCCCGCTAAGGCTGGCAAGACTGTTGATGGCGAAGCCGTCGGTCCTGGCCGTTGCCGCAACTATTGAGTAGGGTTTGAGCGTGACGTAACGGTGTGGTGGTGGCGTTCACCACCGCACCGTTGTCCGCGAGCTGCACACAAGTCCCGCTCATCGGTCTGCCGAGGTCATGCCACTTCATCTCGTGAAACTTTGTGTCGGTGCTGCCTCGATCGACGATCTGGCGCAATGGCAGCACACGGCCCTGGCTTTCGCGCGCCGTACCAATCCCAAGGCGCGAATATCCCACACCACCTTCCAAACTCCGAAGCGTCAGGCAGACTTGCTCGATGGCGGTTCGCTCTACTGGGTCATCAAGGGTGTTGTGCAGGTGCGCCAGCGCATCATCGGCTTCGGCGAGGGCGTCAAGGAGAATGGCCAGGCCTGTTGTCTGATCGAACTCGACGATACGCTTGTGGCGGTGCGCGGCATGCCGCGGCGGCCGTTCCAGGGCTGGCGCTATCTGGAACCCGCGGACGCGCCGGCCGACCTCGGCCATGGAGCGGCGGCCGACGGTGTCGCCGCCATGCCGCCCGCGATGCGGCGCGAGCTTGCGGCGCTGGGGCTGATCTGATCAAGTCGGCCGCTCACTCGCGGCACCTGAGGAGTGCAGCGACGCCGAGCACGACACCAACCGCAACCACGGGGAGGACAGAGCCGATGCCGCATCCGCTGGTCAAGGACACGATCGCTCGACTTCCGACGACCGTCCCTTTCACCGGCCCGGAAGCGCTGCAACGGGCGAGCGGCCGGCGCTTCGCGACACGGCTCGGCGCCAATGAAAGCGGCTTCGGGCCGTCGCCAAAGGCCATCGCGGTGATGCGCGAGGCGGCCGCGGACACCTGGATGTACTCGGACCCCGAGTGCTTCGATCTGCGCAGCGCCATCGCGCGTCATCACGGGCTTAACATTGCCAACGTCGTCATCGGCGAAGGTATAGACGGCTTACTCGGACTGACGCTGCATGTGGTCTTGCCGCTCGGCGCTGCCGTGGTGACGTCGGACGGCGCGTACCCGACGTTCAACTTCCACGTCGCAATGCATGGCGGCCGGCTCGTTCGCGTCCCCTATCGCGACGACCGCGAGGATCTCGGCCGCCTGCTGGACACCGCCATCGCCGAACAGGCGCGCGTGCTCTATGTGTCGAACCCTGATAATCCGATGGGCACATGGTGGCCGGCCGCAGAGGTTCAGCGGCTGATCGACGCCGTGCCCGAAACGATGCTGCTGATCCTCGATGAAGCCTACGGCGATACCGCGCCCGCAGGCACGCTGCCCGCCATCGACGTGACACGGCCCAATGTGCTGCGCTATCGAACCTTCTCCAAGGCCTACGGGCTCGCCGGTATGCGCATCGGATATTGCTACGGCCCGGCTGATCTTGTCGGCGAGTTCGAGAAAGTTCGCAATCATTACGGCATCAACCGGACGGGCCAGCTCGGCGCGCTGGCGGCGCTTTCGGATCAGGATCACCTCGCAGAGGCCGTCTCGCGCATCGCCCGCGCCCGCGACAGGATCGCCGATATCGCGCGCACCAACGGGCTGTCGCCGATACCGTCGGCGACCAATTTCGTCGCCATCGACTGCGGCGGTGATGGTGCGCATGCCAAGCGAATCCTCGATGGCGTGCTGGCGCGCGGCGTGTTCATCCGCATGCCGGGCGTGGCGCCGCTCGACCGCTGCATCCGCGTCAGCTGCGGCACGGACGATGCGCTCGACATGTTTGCCGAGGCACTGGGAGGATCGCTCGCCGATCTGTGAGGCTTGTGCACTCTCAGCCGCTCTTGTCGCGTTCGCACCGCACCAGCGTCCGCCAGAAATCGTAGGCGGCCAGCAGCGCGGTGACGGCGAGCACCGCCCGCAGTGGCGTGCTCTCGACTGACAGCCCGATCACGGCGAGAAAGCCGGCCAGGAATGCGAGAGAGAGGATCGCCAGAACTCTATCGTACATGGCTGCCGGTCCAACCCGTGGTGATCGGATGCATATCTCTGCTCATGCCGGAAGGTTCTGCAGGTGCCGCTCCAGCCAGCGCGCCGTGCGCAGCAGGCGGCCGTCGTCTTGCCGGAGACCGACGAGTTGCACGCCGACCGGCAAGCCGTCGACCTCGAGCAGGGGCAGGGAAACGGCAGGCATGCCGAGATAGGTCCAGAGCCCGTTGAAAATCGGCGAGCCGGTGATGCCCTCATCGAGTTTCGGTGCCGGACCGGGGGCCGCAGGTGTCAGGATGGCGGTGTAGCGCTCGAGTATGCTGCGGACGGCGGCGTAACCCTCGACGCGCGACTGCACCGCCTCGATGTACTGGCGCACGGGCACGCTGGCCCCGAGCTCCAATCGCTCGGTCAGGCCGGTCGAGAGCCGTCCCGGAAATCTGTCGAGTAACGGTCCGTAATAGGCCGCAGTCTCGGCGAGTTGCACGATCCTGTGCCACTCGATCACGTCGGCGAGGAACGGCAGTTCGACCTCGTGGACCCGCTCCGGACCTAGCACGTCGACCAGTTCCGCGAACGCATCGTGAAGGCGCGGATCGGCACCTGCCCACGCTGGCGTCTTGACGAACGCGAACAGCGGCGGCAACGGCGGCTCGCTCGCTGCGATGTCGGCAAGGCGCGGACGGCTCGTCGGCGGTGTGCCCGTGTCGTCGTCGGGATCGTGCGCCGCCATGCAATCGACCAGCAACGCGGCGTCCGCGATGGACCGCGTCAGCACGCCGAGTGTGTCGAGGGTGTGCGATTGCATGAGCACGCCGCGCCGCGAAACGAGGCCGAACGTCGGCTTGAAGCCGTGGACGCCACAGTAGGACGCCGGTCGCAAAACCGACCCCGCCGTCTGGGTGCCGAGGGCTGCCGGCAGCATGTGCGAGGCGACAGCGGCGGCGGAGCCTGCCGAGGAGCCGCCGGGTGAATGTTCGCGATCGACGGGGTTGCGCACCGCGGAAGGGGTGAGAAGAGCGAGTTCCGTCGATGTCGTCTTGCCGAGAATGATGGCCCCCGCCGCGCGCAAAGCGGCGACGGCGAATGCGTCCGTCGTCGGTCGGCGGCCGGCGAAGATCGGCGAGCCGTTCTCGGTCGGCAGATCTTGTGTGTCGATCACATCCTTGACCCCGATCGGCACGCCGTGCAGCGGACCGATGCCGTTGCCGGAGGCGCGGGCGCGGTCGGCCATCTCGGCCTGTTGCATCGCGTAGTGCGGATCGAGTGCCGTAAAGGCTCCGATGCCGCCATCGATGCTGGCAATGCGATCCAGGCAGGCGCGCACCAGCTCAGAGGATTTGATGGCGCCGTCGCGTATGGCTGCTGCTGCTTCGCAAAGGCCGAGATTGTGAAGTGTCGTCATATCGAGGCGGGTCTCCGCGTCATTTGCCATAGAGATATTCGGGTAGCCATAGCGCTATTCCGGGGAAGGCGTGCACCAGCACCATCGCAAGAACGAGTATAGCGAAATAGGGCAAAGAGCCGGCGACGACTTGCCCGAGCTTCACGTCCGGCGGCGCTATGGCCCGCAAGCCGCGGGCCGCGATCGCCCTAGGTGGTGTGAGGAACGACATCTGCAGGTTGAGGGCGATCAGCACACCGAAGACGAGCGGATCTATGCCGAAGTGCTTCACCAGAGGCAGAAGCAGAGGCACGAACACGATGACGATTTCCGGCCACTCGAGCGGCCAGCCGAGCAGGAAGATGACGACTTGAGTGAGAATGAGGAACGTCAGCGGCGTCAGGCTCAGCGACAGCACGAAGTCCTTCACGAATTGCTCGCCGCCAAGTTGCGAAAATACCGATGAAAACGTCCACGAGCCGACGAACAGCCAGCCGAGCACCGCGGTGGTGCGCAGCGTCAGGTAGACGGACTCCCTGACGCCGTCCCAGGTCAGCTCTCGATAGACGATAGCCAGCAGCAGGCTGCCGAGTGCGCCGATGGCGGCGGCTTCGGCAGGCTTGGCAAGACCCAGCAGCATCGCGCCAAGCACCGCCACGACCAGCACTGCGAGCGGCACGAACGACGTCAGCAGTAAGCCGGAGAGCTGCAGTCGCGACACCTTTGGCGGGGCGTCCTCGCGCGGCCGCGGCGCGATGCTTGGCTGCAACACGGCGCGGCCGACGACATAGAGCACATATAGACCGGCGAGCATGAGACCCGGAAGCAGGGCGCCAGCCAAAAGCTTGGTCACCGACACGGACGTCGTCGCCGAATAGACGATCAGCATCACCGAAGGCGGCATCAAAATACCGAGACATCCGCCGGCGCAGATGACGCCCGCGGCATAGGTTGCATCGTAGCGGGCTTTCAGCATCTGCGGCAACGCGATCACGCCCATGAGGCTCACCACCGCGCCGACGAGACCCGTCGCCGAGGCGAACAGCGCACAGGTGAGAAGCGCGGCGACCGCCATCGCGCCCGGCACCCCCTTGGCCGCGATCTGCAGCGTCGAGAACATCCGCTCGACGATGTTGGAGCGCTCGACGACGTAGCCCATGAACAGGAACAGCGGCACAGCCGTCAGCACCTCGCTCGACATCACCGAGTAGGTCTGATCGACCAGCACGCCGAAAATCTGGTTATCGACGATCGACTGCATCCGGGCGGCGTCGTAGTAGGCGAAATAGCCAAACCCGACACCGAGAGCCATCAGGGTGAACGCTACCGGAAAGCCCAGCAGAATGACGACGATGAATAACGATAGCATCAGCATCGCGACGTGTGGATCGGTCATTGGCCGGCCCATTTATCGGTGCGCCCGATCCTGCACCTGACTTCCACAGGATCGTCAACCGGATCCACGAACGCCGCCGCCGTCATTTCGACGTCGCCGCT
>JBKBNR010000105.1:1591-9070 GCA_046295315.1 Hyphomicrobiaceae bacterium | reverse complement strand
GGAAGCGGCGGGCGCTGGCCTCTATGACAGCGGCACGGGCAAGAAAGTGCCGAAAATCCAGCTTTTGACCATCGAAGACCTGTTCGCCGGCAAGCGGCCGCAGATTCCGCTCGTCGAGCGTGGCTTCAAGGCGGCGGTCCGCGAGGAGCGCGACGATCAGTCGGAGTTCGACCTCTAGTACGGGTCCAGGGAGAAGTCCCTGGCGGGGTGCGCGAGGGCGCGCAGCCCTCGCAGTCGGCTTGCGGCGCAGCTAGAACGGTCTCGCCCATGCCGCGCTATTTCTCCAAGCGCTTCGCCTCGTCCCAAAGTTCGTCCATTTCGGCAAGCGTGCTCATCGCGGGCGACGTTCCGGCGGCGGCGAGGCGCTGCTCGATGTGGTGGAAGCGGCGGATGAACTTGGCGTTGGCGCCGCGCAGCGCCGCCTCAGGGTCGAGCGACAGGTGCCGCGCCACGTTGGCCATAACGAACAGCAGGTCGCCGAACTCCTCTTCAATGTTGGCGCGGTCGATGGGCGGCGCTCCGAAATCCTCGCGCGGGGATGGGGACGGGGAGCCGCCGCCCGTACCGCGCGGATCGAGCGGCAGGGCGACCTCTGCCAGTTCCGCCAGTTCCTCGCGCATCTTGTCGAACACCGGGGCGAGGCCCGGCCAGTCGAAACCGACGCGCGCGGCTTTGTCCTGCAACTTGATGGCGCGCATCAGCGCCGGCATGGCAGCCGGTACGTCGTCCAGAATCGACGCGCGAGCGGGAGGCGCGGCGGAGCCTCCGTCCGACACACCTTCAGGCCGCTCGGCAGCGAGCCGCTGGCGCAGGGCCGCCTTCTCGGCCTTCTCTGCCGCCTTGATGCGCGACCAGAACCCGGGCGCCGCTCCGGCCGCGCGCTCTTCCGCCGAACCGAACACGTGCGGGTGGCGGCGGATCATTTTGTGCGTGATGGCGTCGGCCACGTCGTCGAACGTGAAGGTGCCCGCCTCCTCGGCCATGCGCGCGTGGTAGACCACCTGCAACAGCAGATCGCCGAGTTCCTCTTTAAGATCGGCCATGTCGCCGCGTTGAATGGCGTCGGCCACCTCGTAGGCTTCCTCGATGGTGTAGGGCGCGATCGTCGCGAAGGTCTGTTCGAGATCCCACGGGCAGCCCGTGCCGGGCGTGCGCAACGCCGCCATGACGGCCAGAAGATCGCCGATGGTCTTCCTGGGGGCCCGATCCGTCATTGTCCGACACGCCTCCTTCGGCTAACCCTTATCGTCCCCGTCGCGGTCTGCTGCGTGCGCAGGGACGCTGTGGCATCGCCAGTCATGATCGCCATTCGGGGGCCGGTATGATCGTCGTGCGCATCATCGTCAACGCCATCATCATGGCGCTGGAGATCGCCGCCGTCGCCGGCGTCGCCTGGCTCGGCTTCACCTATCCGCTGATTTTTGCCGGTGTAACGGCGGGCCTCGCCTTCGTGCTGGGGCTGATGCTGGAGCACGCGCGGCTACGCCACGAACTGCCGTTCTATTTCGGCCGGGCAGGCGAGGGGAGTGCGGCGCGGGCCGGCGCCGGGCTGCTGGTGCCGTTCGTCGCGTTGTCGAGTTCGCTGGTGCGCGCTGTGGTGGCAGGCGTCGTGGCGCTGCTGACGTTCTCCGGCACCGATCAAGCCCGTCTGTTCTGGGTCGCCATCGTGTTCGGCGTGACGCTGTATCTGGCCGCTGCGATCCTGCGCTTTCTTGCCGTGCGGCTCGACGCACGGCCGTCACGGTGGGGCTATTTCCGCTTCGCCGCACCACTGGGGATCATCTATTCGGTGGGTCTGGCACTGGCCGGCAGTTTCGGCGTCGTGCGGACCCCCGGCACGGTCGACATCGGCCGCACGATCATCGTCGATACGCCCGAGCGGCCGAACCTCGCACAGGCGAGCGAACTGCTGTTCCAGTTGAAGCTCTACATCGATAGCATCGTGGTGACGCTGCTGCGCGCGGTGATCGGACCGGATTGGGCGCCGGTGGCCGGCGTGCTGCTGAGCGTCAACGTGTTGACCGGGTTCGTGGTCGCGATGTTCGCGGTCGTCATCGCGGAGGCGGTCGTCGGCACCGAGGACCGGGTGCTATGAGCGCCCGAAGTGATTGCCCCGTTTGAAAGCCTTGCCGCCAACCTCTGGACCTAATCCGGTTGGCGCTCATGCGTTCGCGTAATGCATATTATGGAAAGCATCGAAGTCGGCACGATGTTAATCAATTGCTTAGAAGCGTAGCATCAAAAAACTTGCATCGGCGATGCAACCTCAGTCCCATATTCCGAGCAACCCTACCACGCCCGCCGTCGCCGCGGACACCCGAGTGCCACGCGCACCAGATCGCCGCATGGCGCTTGCCCGGCGTGCGCCATGCCGATAGCAAGGGCCGAACGAGCGCGGATAGCGCTGGCCGGGGCCTGTCGAGCCCGTCACACCGAAGGCAATCGAAATGACCGCTGCAAAAAGCCTCGCCGGGCGCATCGCTCTCGTCACCGGCGCGTCCCGTGGCATCGGCCGAGCCGTGGCGCTGGGCCTCGCCCGGGAGGGCGCACATGTCGTCCTCGCGTCGCGTACCACGGGCGCGCTCGAAACGGTCGACGACGAGATCCGCGGCATCGGTGGCACCGCGACGATCCTTCAGATCGATTTGAGGAAGGGCGACAAGATCGACGCCATCGGCCCGACGCTGTTCCCGCGCTTCGGCAAGCTCGACATCTTCGTCGCCAATGCCGGCGTACTCGGAACGCTGTCGCCGCTGCCGCACGTCACGGCAGACACCTGGTCTTACGTGATGAGCGTCAATCTCGAAGCCAACTGGCGGCTGATCCGCACGCTCGATCCCCTGCTCAAGCTGTCGGATGGCGGACGCGCGGTATTTCTCACATCAGGGGCGGCCAGCGGGCAGCATGCCTACTGGGGACCCTACGCGGTATCGAAGGCGGGTCTCGAGGCGCTGGCGCGCTCTTGGGCGGCCGAACTCGCCAACACCAACGTGCGTGTCAACATCGCCAACCCCGGTCCGGTCGCCACCGCGATGCGCGCCAAGGCGTTTCCCGGTGAGAAGCCGGAGACGCTCCCCAAGCCGGAGACGATCGCACCGATGATCGTCGATCTGTGCCGCGCGTCGGCGACGACGTCAGGCGCAATCTACCATGCACGCACATGGCTCGCCGATCGCGGCGCGGCCCTCGCGCCTTCGGTGTCGGACGACACCTGACTCGCGCAACTTCGGCACTGCCGCCATCACGCGAAGCTGATCTGCATGCCGTCGTAGGCGGGCTCGACGTGCGCCGGCAATTCTCGTTTCAACGCCGCATAGTCGAGGTCGGCGGTCATGTGGGTCAGCACGCCGTGCTTGACGCCGAGCTTTTCGATCCAGCCAAGCGCATCCTTCACCGAGAAATGGCTCGGATGCGGGATGTAGCGCAGCGCGTCGACCACCCACACGTCGAGGCCCTGCAGCATCGCTTCCGCCTCGCGCGGCAACTCGGAAACATCGGGCGAATAGGCGAGCCCGGAAACGCGCAGGCCGAGCGATGGGATGTCGCCGTGCACCTGCGGAATGGCGCTGACCACCATCGGCCCGCCCGCCCCTTCGACGGTGACTTCACTGCCCGCCGGAAGGTCCCGCGCGTTGAGGATCGGCGCGTAGCCGGAGCCCGGCGGCGTGGCGAAGCAATAACCGAAGCGGGATTCCAGACTCATGCGCGTCGGGGTGTCGAAGTAGGCGTCGATGCGGCGCTTCATGGCGTAGGCGAGCATGCGCAAGTCGTCGATGCCGTGCGTGTGGTCGGCGTGATCGTGGGTGAAGATCACGGCATCGACGCTGTCGATCCGCGCATCGATCAACTGCTCGCGGATGTCAGGCGGCGTATCCACGAGCACGCGCGTGACGCCCGCCTTGCCGAAGCGCTCGAACAGCACCGCGCAACGCCGCCGTCGGTTCTTCGGGTTCTCGGGGTCGCATTTGCCCCACATGGCGCCGATGCGCGGCACGCCGCCCGACGAGCCGCAGCCGAGGATGGTCAATCGGTAGCTCATTCGGCGGCTTTCATGGCAATGTCGGGGCGCGGCACCTTGCCGAACAGCCGGAAGAAGTTCTCGCTGGTGGCGTCGGCGATCACGTCGGTCGAGACGCCGCGCGCCTTGGCGATGGCCGCTGCCGTATGCACCACATAAGCGGGCTCATTGGGCTTGCCGCGCAGAGGTTCTGGCGCGAGATACGGCGCATCGGTCTCGACGAGGATACGATCCAGCGGCACGGCGCGTGCGATGTCGCGCAGCGCTTCCGATTTCTTGTATGTGACGACACCGGTGAAGGAGACGTAGAGGCCGAGTTCCACCGCGCGCATCGCCAGCTTCATGCCGCCCGTATAGCAGTGCAGCAGCGCCGGAAACGCGCCTTTCGCGTGCTCGTCCTCGAGGATCGCGAGGCAATCGTCGTCGGCGTCGCGGGTGTGGATCTCGAGCGGCAGCCCGGTGATACGCGCCGCCGCGATGTGCCGGCGGAAGCCCTCGGCCTGATTCTCCCGCGTGCTCTTCTGGTAGAAATAATCCAATCCGGCCTCGCCGATGGCGACGATCTTGTCGTGCGCTTCGGCAATCTGCACGAGATCGTCGGTGGTCACGTGCATCTCGGCATCGGCATGGTGCGGGTGCGTGCCGACCGAGCAATAGACGTTGTCGAAGCGCGACGCGATGGCAAGCAGCCCTTCGATGCGCGATACGTGTGTCGAGATCGTCACCAGCGTGCCGACGCCTGCCGCGGCGGCGCGTGCCACCACAGCGTCGAGGTTCTCTGCGAGCCCCGGAAAATCGAGGTGGCAATGGTGATCGACGAGCATCGTCTGTCCTCTGTGACTTGAAGTACGAGGGACGTCGCCCCTCGCGCTCCCCACCAGGGACTAGTCCCTGGCCCCGATTTTTCAGGGGGCGAACGCATGGGCGGGATCCGGCGGGTGTGCCACCATCGTTCCGCCTATTCTCCTACGTCGTTCGCCTTATCCCTATTGGCGTTCTTCTTGGCCTGTTTGGCAGCCTTGGCCGCCGCCTGCGCCTCGGCCGACTGGCTGCCGGACTTCTGCCGTGAGTCCGCTGCCGGATCGACATAACGCGGGAACACACCCTGTGGCTCCGGCAACTGTACGCCTGGCTGCAGACGCCCGGCCTGGCCCAGCGCCGCGAACGACCGCGCAGCCCCCTCACCCTGCGCCAGCAGATCGAGCAACTTCGCCGCACTCGCCGGCATGACGGGCTGAACGAGAATTGCAAGTTGCCGGACCACCTCCGCCGTCACGTAGAGGATCGTTCCCTTGCGCTCGGCCGAATGCGATTTGTCGAACGGCTTCTCGCTGGCGAAGTAGCGATCTCCCTCGCCGATCACATCCCAGGCCGCGTCGAGCCAGGTCTTGATCGCCTGCCGGTCCATGGCGTGACGGCAGGTGGCATAGAGCGCGTCGGCTTTCGCCAGCAACGCCTTGTCCGCCCCGGTAAAATCGCCCGGTGTCGGCACCACGCCGCCGAAGCCCTTGGCGATCATCGACAATGAGCGCTGGGCGAGGTTGCCAAGGCCGTTGGCGAGATCGGCGTTGATGCGCGCCGCGATGGTTTCGGGCGAATAGCTGCCGTCGGCGCCGAACACCACTTCGCGCAGGAAATAATAGCGCACCTGATCGACGCCGTAGTGCTCGACGAGCGCGAACGGGTCGACCACATTGCCGACCGACTTCGACATCTTCTCGCCCTTGTTGAACAGGAAGCCGTGGCCGAACACGCGCTTCGGCAGGGCGACGCCCGCGCTCATCAGGAAGGCCGGCCAGTAGATGGCGTGGAAGCGCACGATGTCCTTGCCGATGACGTGCACATCGCAAGGCCAGAACTTCTGGCGCTGGTCGCCGCCGCCGAAGATGCCCGTGGCGGTCGCATAGTTGTTCAGCGCGTCGACCCAAACGTACATCACATGGCCCGGATGGCCAGGCACCGGAATGCCCCAGTCGAGCGTCGTGCGCGAAACGGAGAGATCTTCGAGGCCCGAGCGGATGAAAGCCACGACCTCGTTGCGCCGCTCGGCGGGTAGAATGAAGTCCGGGTTCACCTCGATGTGCGCCAGCAACGGCTGCTCGTACTTCGACAGCCGGAAGAAGAAAGTCTCCTCCTCCTGCCATTGCACCTCGGTCCCGGTCGGCGTCGCGTAGCGCTGGCCGTCGTCGCGGACCTCCGTCTCGCTTTCCTTGTAGTAGGTCTCGTCGCGCACCGAATACCAGCCGCCATAGGTCTTCAGGTAGATGTCGCCGGCGGCCTCCATGCGCCGCCAGAGTTCCTGGCAGGACGCATAGTGGCGTTCTTCCGTCGTGCGGATGAAATCGTCGTTGGAAAGGTTCAGCACCGCCGCCATGTCGCGGAAGCGCGCTGAATTGCGGTCGGCGAGCTGGCGCGGGCCGATGCCCTCCTTGAGGGCCGTCTGCTTCATCTTGAGGCCGTGCTCGTCGGTGCCGGTGAGGAACAGCACGTTCTTGCCGTCGAGCCGCTCGAAACGTGCGATGGCATCGGTGGCGATGGCCTCGTAGGCATGGCCGATGTGCGGTACGCCGTTAGGATAGGAAATGGCGGTGGTGATATAGAATGCCCTGGCGTCGCGGCTCATGGCTGACGTCTCCTCGCTTGGCGCCCTGCCCGGTCGCGGCCCAGTCAGCGCGCCGCGGTTTCGAGCCGCGAAACGGTTCGAAGTATCAGCGTTTTCCGGTCCAGATTGAGGGCGACGGTCTCCGCCTTCTCGCGGGCGACTGTTTCCCACAACGCGGCGAGCGAGGCAAGTCGCGGACCGTCGCCGGCTTCGCCCGCGAGGTGGTGAGCGAGTTTGAGCTCCGCCGCGTCGCCCTGCCCGGTTGCCGCGGCGCGGACGAGGCGCGCCAGCATGTCGAGCAGCATCTCGAAAAAGAGTTCGAACCGCGCCTCGGCGGCGGCGGTCGTCATGCTGTCGGCAAGCCCATGCACGCCCGGCCAGCGAACGTCCGGCAGGGACGACAAGAGACCGAGAATCTGTTCGTAGAGCGCGATACCGCCCTCGCCCTCCAGCGCCAGCGCACGGCGCACGCTCCCCTCGGCAAGTCGCAGCAGCGTCGCCCAGCGCTCAGCGTCGGGCAGATCACGCCCGGCGGCGGTGAGTGCCTGACCCACCGCAGCTTTCAGATCCCCGGTTTCGAGCGGCGCCAGGTCCAGCCGGCGGCAGCGCGAGCGGATCGTCGGAAGGAGGCGGCCCGGCTCGGCGCTGATGAGCACGAACAGTGTCCGCGGCGGCGGCTCCTCCAGAGACTTGAGCAGCGCGTTCGCGGCATTGACGTTCAACTCGTCGGCGCTGTCGACGATGACGACGCGCCATGCCCCCTCGGCGGCGCGCAGGCCGAGAAAGGTTCTCAGACGGCGAACGTCGTCGACGCTGATCGACGCCGGAATTTTCTTCTCCTTCATGTTGTATTGCCGCC
>JBKBNR010000105.1:0-1581 GCA_046295315.1 Hyphomicrobiaceae bacterium | reverse complement strand
AGAACCAGCAGCCCCGGATGCGACATCGCCCTCACCTGCCGGCTGGCGGTGGTCTCGGCGGCGACGCGCAGCGAAGCCCGCGCGGGATCGCGTTCGTCGCGCCCGGCCAGAGCGTGTGCCGCGAGCCGGTACGCGAAGGTGGCCTTGCCGATGCCGAGCGGCCCCGTGACCAGCAGCGCGTGATGCATGCGGTCGGCATGCAGCGCTTCCGCCACCTCGGCTTCGGCGCCCGTGTGGCCGAACACATGCTCGGTCTCGCGCGGATGCGGGAACTCGCCCAGACGGTCGATCTCGGGAATGTCCTCGACGTCCTGCGGGACCGCGGCGCGCGCCATGGCGAGCCTCAATCCTTGCCGAGGTGAGCCGCGAGACGGTCGGAAACCGCACTCCAGACGGCGTCCGCCACCGCGGCCTCGGCAAGCGAGCCGTCGACGACGACACAGCGCTGCGGCTCCGCCTCCGCAATGGCGAGGAACCCGCGCCGCAACGTGTCGTGGAACTCGATCTCGCGCCGTTCGTAGGCGTCGGCTTGCGACCCCACCCCGCCCGCCGCCTCCGACCGCCGCGACGCCGCGCGCGCGCGCCCGACCGCGGGGTCGATGTCGACGACGATGGTGAGGCTGGGACGGGTCGTGGCGACGACCGCGCGCTCCAGCATGTCGAAGGTGGCGCGGTCCAGACCGTCCGCATCACCGGCACGGGCGTGGCTCTGGTAGACGCTGGTCGAATCCGAGAAGCGGTCGCAGATGACGAACTTGCCGGCAGCCAGTGCCGGGCGGATCACCTTGTCGAGATGATCGGCGCGCGCGGCGTAGAACATCAGCGCTTCCGCCATGGCGCCGTGGGGAGCCGTCGACGGCGACAGCAGCAGCGCCCGCACCTGCTCGGCGAACGGTGTGCCGCCGGGCTCGCGCGTCACCACGACGTCATGCCCGAGCGCGTCCAGACGCGCCGCCAGCAGCCGCGCCTGCGTCGACTTGCCGGCGCCCTCGCCGCCTTCGAATGTGATGAACGTGCCGGGGCTCAATGGCGTTGTTCCAGGTTTGGGTTGACCGGTGCCCCAGTGGGGAGTGCACGGGTACGACAATTTCCGCCGAACCGACACCCGTTTCCGAGACCTGCGCAACTACAGTTTCGCCCACTTCAGCGCCAGATGCAGCAAGCTGTCGATGCCGCGCCGCATGACGCCTGCGGGCGCCACATCCTCCGTCGCGAACAGCGGCACCTCGGTAACCGCCGACGACGTGCTGGTGACGCGCAGCCGCGCCACCTCGTCGCCCTGTCGGATCGGCGGCTTCAGCGGACCGTTGTAGCGGATCTCGCCCGACAGGCGCTGGTTGGCCGGGAACCGCGGCAGCACCACCGCAACGCCATCCTTGCCCGTCAGCGGCACATAGAAGCGGTCGCCGCCCCACACGCGCGCCTCACCGACCACCTCGCCCGGATCGAACAAGCGGAACTCGCCGAACGAACGGAACCCCCATTCGAGCAGCCGCCGCGCTTCGTCGCGCCGATCGTTCGCCGAGTCGAGACCGTTGACGACGACGATCAGCCGCCTCCCCTCCTGCTGCGCGGTGCCGA
>JBKBNR010000104.1:0-9121 GCA_046295315.1 Hyphomicrobiaceae bacterium | reverse complement strand
GCCGCAACGACAGCGAGCTGTGGGCGGCGGCCGACGAACTGCTGGGCAAGCGGCTTGCCACCGTGCAGACCGGCCCGCAGGGCAAACTCGTCTCACGCCTCTATATCGAAGAAGCGACCGACATCGATCGAGAGTTCTACCTCTCCTTCGTGATGGATCGTTCATCCGAGCGCATCGTCGTCGTGGCGTCGGCGGCGGGCGGCATGGAAATCGAGGAAATCGCGCACAAGGAGCCGGATTCGATCCTGCGCGTGGTGGTCGATCCGGCGGTCGGCATGCAGGCGTTCCAGGCGCGCGAGATCGCATTCGGACTCGGCGTTGAGGCGGACATCGTGCAGCGCGTCGAGCGCATCATTCTCGGCGCCTACCGTGCGTTCCGCGATCTCGACGCGACCATGGTGGAAATCAATCCGCTGGTCATCACCAAGGGGCGCAGCGTCCTGGCGCTCGATGCCAAGATGAGCTTCGACGAGAACGCTCTGTTCCGCCGTCCGCAGATCTCCGAGCTGCGCGACAAGAGCCAGGAGGATCCGCGCGAGACCTACGCTTCCGACAGGGGGCTTTCGTATGTCGGTCTCGACGGCGACATCGGCTGCGTCGTCAACGGTGCCGGCCTCGCCATGGCGACGCTCGACATGATCAAGCTGGCAGGCGGGGAGCCGGCCAACTTCCTCGACATCGGCGGCGGAGCGTCGCCCGAGCGCGTACAGAAGTCGTTCCGCGCCGTTCTCAAGGACAAGAACGTCAAGGTGCTGCTGGTCAATGTATTCGCTGGCATCAACCGGTGCGACTGGGTCGCGAAGGGCGTCGTTGAAGCGATCCGCGAGATCGACATCAAGATGCCCGTCGTCGTGCGCCTGGCCGGCACCAACGTCGAGGAGGGCCGCAAGATCCTGGAGCAATCCAACCTGCCGATCATCACCGCGGAGAACCTGAGAGAAGCGGCAGAGAAAGCCGTCGCCGCCGCCAAGCAGACCAAAGCCGCAGCCTGAAGGAGAAAGGATCAGACATGGCAATCTACATCAACGAGAATACGCCGATCCTCATCCAGGGCTTCACCGGACGCATCGGCACGTTCCACAGCCAGGAAATGATCGACTACGGTACCAACGTCGTCGGCGGTGTGACACCCGGTAAAGGCGGCACGACGCATCTTGGCCGACCGGTTTTCAACACGGTGAAGGGTGCAGTGGACGAGACGGGCGCCGAGGCGTCGATCGTCTTCGTGCCGCCGCCATTCGCGGCCGACGCGATCATGGAAGCCGCAGACGCCGGCATCAAGTATTGTGTCTGCATTACCGACGGTATTCCGGCGCAGGACATGATTCGCGTCAAGCGCTACATGCGCCGTTACAAGAAGGCGCAGCGCATGCGGCTCACCGGGCCGAACTGTGCTGGCACCATCTCGCCCGGTCGCGCCATGCTCGGCATCATGCCGGGGCACATTTACAAGCAGGGCCGCGTCGGCATCATCGGCCGCTCGGGCACGCTCGGCTACGAAGCCGCGTCGCAGATGAAGGCGCTCGGCATCGGTGTGTCGACCAGCGTCGGCATCGGTGGCGATCCGATCAACGGCTCGTCGTTCCGCGACATTCTCGAGGATTTCGAGAATGACCCCGAGACCGATATGGTGCTGATGATCGGCGAGATCGGCGGACCGCAGGAAGCGGAAGCCGGCGAGTACGCGGCCAAGCACATGAAGAAGCCGGTCGCCGCTTACATCGCCGGTCTTTCCGCGCCGAAGGGCCGCCGCATGGGCCACGCTGGCGCCATTGTCTCGTCGTTCGGCGAATCCGCGGCAGAAAAGGTCGAGATCCTCAAAGCCGCGGGCGTCACGATTTGCCCGACGCCAGCCGACATGGGCCAGACCGTGGCGCAGGTCCTCTCCACCCTCAAGAAGGTCGCGTAAAGCGATCCGATCCGTCCGGGCCTGTGGCCTGGAGGAGATGCGAGGCGGCCTCAAAGCCGCCTCGACCTTGGCTCCGGGGCTGCCGAGCTCCGGAGCACTTCACACCGCGTGCCCGAGATACTGCGTGCCCGAGTGTGCCGCGGGACGCCCGGGTGATGATGGAGGAGACTGCTCGTGGATCAGAAGGCCAGCCAGACTGTCGGTATCGACGAGTTCGCCTTGCGCGATGAGCTGCGGCGGATGCGCGAGCGAATTCCCGACGATCCTCTGCTGAACCCCATCACCAACGTCGCCTTCGATCTGTCGCGACGGCTCGAATCCGGCGAGATCACGCTCGACGATCTCAAGGCGCTTTCCGGTCGCCTCATGGACCGCGCCTGTATTCACCGCGCACGGCGACTGCGCGAGCGTATCGGATATGTCGACAGCGCGACGACGATGAAAGAGTTCTCGGCATTCGTCGAGAGCCGGATGCAGGACGGCGGTGACGACGAAGCATCATATGCGGCGTTCGTCGAGCGTTTCACGCGCATCCGCAATGGCGTCGTTCTGACGGCGCACCCGACGTTCGGCCTCTCGGAAGCGTTGACCCGCCGCATGATCGAGATCGCGTCGTCCGACGAGGTGCCGGAGGACGGCCGCATCGGCCTGCCGCATCGGCCCGACGACAAGATCGACCTCGGCTACGAGCATGCCCGCGCGCAAGAGACCTTGCGCAACCTGCGCACGTCCTACTTCGAGCTGCTCAACAACTTCATCAGCGTCGCCGCCGCGCGCTATGGCGATCGCGTCTACGCAATGCGGCCGCGCCTCGCGACCATCGCCAGTTGGATCGGCTACGATCTCGATGGGCGCACTGACATCACATGGAGCCGTTCGTTCCTGTTGCGCATCGAGGAGAAGCGCGCCGCGCTGATCGATTTCCGCGAGCGCTTCCTGTCGATCCGCCACCGCATCAGCGACGACGAGGGCATCCAGCGCATCGCCCGCCAGATCACCGGCAAGCTCGACCTCGCCATCGCGGCCGTCGACGAGCAGGTCAAATCGCTCGCCAACGCACTGGCGAGCCCGAGCGGCAGCGCTCTGGCGCGGGCGGCCAACATCATTTCGCGGAGCGACAGCTACAACCTGACCTCGACGAAGCCGCTGACGTCGTTGATCGACGAGATGGTCGCCACGGTTTCCACGCCGCAGATGAAGCGGCAGCTGGCGGCGCTCAACGGCCTGATCGACGCCACTGGGCTCGGCACCGCGCACATCCACGTTCGCATCAACGCGACGCAGTTGAACAACGCCTTCCGCGCCTATGTGCACGAGCCTTGGACGCGAGATCTCACCGAGCGCCAGGCGTTGCAGCGCATCGTCGCGATGATCGACAACGTGAAGACCGAAACAGTCAACTTCCAGAGCCTTGAACTCGAGACGGCGACCGCCATCCGTCAGTTCGGCCTCATCGCGCAGATCAAGAAACACGTCGATGCCGATACGCCGATCCGCTTCCTGATCGCGGAATGCGAGAGCCCGGCGACGATCCTCATCGCGGTGTTCTTCGCCAAGCTGTTCGGCGTCACCGACATCGTCGACATCTCGCCTCTGTTCGAAACGCCGGACGGCCTGGAGAACGGCCCGCGCCTGATGGAGCGGTTGCTCGAAGAGCGCTCGTATCGCGAATACATCCGCGGTCGCGGGCGCATCTCGATCCAGACGGGCTTTTCCGACGCCGGCCGCTTCATCGGCCAGATTTCCGCGACGCTCGCCATCGAACGGCTGCACTTCGCGCTCGCCGATATGCTGGTGAAGGCGGGCGTCACCGACGTCGAAACGCTGATCTTCTCGACCCACGGCGAGTCGATGGGGCGCGGCGCCCATCCCGACGATCTCGAAACGCGCCTACGCTATGTGTTCTCGGATGAGGCACGGCGCCGCTTCGCCCGCCACGGCCTCGGCGTCAAACACGAGACCAGCTTCCAGGGCGGCGACGGATTCATGTGGTTCGCCAACCGCAGCCTGACATCGCGGGCTCTGGCGACGATCATCATGGACGGCGCGCAGACCTCGGAGGCGGAGGATGCGCTCTACGACGTATCGAGCCTGACGCTCGACTTCATGTTGCGCTTGAAGGCCTATCAGCAGAGTCTGTTTGCGCATCGCGGCTATCGCGCCGTGCTCGGCGCGTTCGGCACCAACCTGTTGTTCAAGACCGGCAGCCGTGCGGTGAAGCGCCAGAGCGAAGGCGCGACGGCCGCGGACCGCGGTGACCCGGCCCGCATGCGCGCCATCCCCAACAACGCGATCCTGCAGCAATTCGGCTATATCGCCAACGTGGTGGCCGGTCTCGGCACGGCGGTCGGCGCTGACCGCGACCGCTTCCTGGCTCTCGCCGCGACGTCGCCGCGGCTTAGAACGCTGCTCGACATGATTGCTCACGGCAAGCGGCTGTCGAGCCTCAATGCGCTCTCGGCCAATGCGACCGTGTTCGACGCCGGTTTCTGGGCGCAACGTGCCGCGTGGGGCCGTGAGCCGGGGCAGGAGGCGGCATTCCGCAGTCTTGCGGTCTACCTGCTGACGGACCGTCGCGCCGCCGAAATCAACGGCTTCGCGCACCACCTGCGGCTCGACGCCATCGACCTGCATCAGATTCTCGAAACACTCGGTATCGAGGGTGGCAAGGTGCCGGACGATCACCGCCTCGAACTCGACTTGCTGCAGGCGATCCGCCTCGCTGTGATCATGCGGGTCTTCATCCTCGCCGCCCAATTGCCGCGCTTCGCCGCGCAGAACGACACCAGTCATAGTCAAATCCTCAATCTGGCGCTGTCTCTCGACGTGCCGGACGTCGTCGCCTTCATGCGCGAGGCGTTTCCGTTCCGTGTCGCATCGGCGCAGGATGCGACGCCGTTCGACGAGCCGGCGACGTATCGCCCGCACGGCATCGACGACTACGGGCGCCTGGAGACGGAAATCCTGGTGCCGATGGAGCGCAGCTACGAACTGATCCGCGAGATCGGCACCGGCATCAGCCACCACTTCGGCGCCTTCGGCTGAACGGGTCCACCGACTAAATCGAAGCACGCTTCCGCGCTGCGGTTTTCTCCGCCCGCCGCACGGCGCGAACGATGGCGAAAATTCGCTTCGCGCGGCGCGCATCGATCGGCTGAAGGCAGAGGCAGCAACAGCAAAAGCCGGGCCGGCGCGCGAGATGCAGCGCCACGTCGAACCCGTTGCGGGCCTGTCTCGCAGGCGACCAAACTGGCGGCGGAGCGGTCATTGCGGTGCCTGCGGGCGCGGGTGGGGAGGCCGGCGTGTTGGGCATTGGCGAGGTCGACGGCGACACCTCGCTCGCCGGGGCGGGCGACGCCACGGCGTCAGCGACCGGCGCTTCTGGCGATGGTTTTGGCGGCGTCACCGGAGGTAACGCCGTTATGGCCAGGGCGGTTCCCACCGCAGGGGCAGGTGCGGGCGGCAACGGCTCCATCGGCTGGCGCGCAATGATGTCGTCGAGGCGACGGCGCAAATGCGCGATCTCGGCCCGCAGACGCGCCATGCGGTCCTGCGGCGGGCCACCCTCGGTGCTCCGGCTGTCGTCGTGCGCCATGCGAGCCCCTCATATGTTCGCCAGTTGTTGGACGGTTCGGATCACGGTCCGGCGCAGGCCATCGTCAGCGCATTCGCGCTCGCCGGCATTGACGGCGCCCCGCGCTCCGGATCAGCGGCCGACCGAGCCTCTCACAGCGCGAGCACGACGCGCGATGTCGAGCGCCGGGGATTTTTATCCACAGGTCGGCAGTCTGCCAGCAACGCTCTGAAAAACATGAGATTTCCTGTTCCGAACTGATATGTTCACCTGAAGTCAATCAAAATGTCTCCGGTCCGACTGTATTCCGTCTTACCGTCGCCCAAATGCAACGGCTTATTGGTCCTCGTTCGCGGGACACGGGGAGTGATCGAGACTTCGGCGAACGGGTGGAGCGAAATTCAGCGACAGTCGAGTACGCCCCCCGGTCGAACGAGGCGCCGCGAAACCGGTAAGCCGCCAGTCGTGTAGCGTCAGTTTCGTCAAGTGCTTGCCGCTCGTTGCGTTTCCAATCACCCGCCCTGAGTGCCCCTCCTTTGTGTTTGTAAGCGTTGTGTTGGTTGCGTCTGTTGCGTCTGCGTCGAGCCGTCTGATCCTGACGGCTGTGAGAGATACATCGCGTATCTCGGTCATCGAAGCGAGCCGCTGGTCCGTACAACTCGTGTGCGTAAATGGACCCGCGGCTCGCCACCTGACCCCGAAATAGTGCGCGTTGCGTCGGTTGCGTCGAGTTTGTTGCGTAGCGTCCGTTGGTTGCGTCGGTGGCGTAGCGTTTCTGTCGATTAGTCGTCGAAGTCGTGTTGCGTGAGGGTGCGATGGATAGTGAGCAATCGAGTTGGTCGCCGCTTGGCGATGTCGTTGCGGCGCTTCTGAGCTCGGTTCGTCCGGCGCTCGAGGGGCAGGCATCGCCGGAGGCGGACGCGATGATGGGCCGCGAGTGACTGCCCGTGTTCAGTGGAATCGATTTCGCAACTTTGGCGTCACAGCGGAGTTGCAACGGAAAGGCAAGCGCACATAGCGCTGGGATCACACTCCACAAGGCGTCTCATGGCATGGTCTCGCGTAGTGACGCCGTTGCGCTGGGTGTGCTTGCCCCCAATCGTTCGCGTGAAGTTGGCAATCGTCGAAGCCGTGAGCGCCCGCTGGCTCTCACGGCCATGGAGAAACTGATGACCCCCGATCACATCAATCCGCTGCACTGGCATCAAGCGATGGGTTTCGCCCGGCAAGCCTGCGCCCGCGTGTTCCGCGATGGCGGGTCACCCGCCGATGCTCTGGAGGCGTTCGGAATTGCGGCCGATGCGGATGCGGCCAAGACCAACTGGGACAAGACGGTGGAGAAGGTCGCACACGCCCTTTGCGCGCAGCCGGCGCGCCGAGCGGCGTGATTGCTGCCGCTCCGCATTCGCGGCGCCGAGTGGAGCGAACTTCAGGCGGTCCCTTCCGGACCGCCTTTTTCGGGGCCTTGGGCGGCCTCCGGCGATGCGGTGCCGTCTGAGCCATCGGGCTTTGCCTCCGGCTCTGCCGAGTTCTCGGCTTCGGCTCGATGTTCGGCCGACACTGTTTCGGGCTTCGGTTCGGCGGGTTGCTCTTGCGCAGGTGTGGCCTTGCTGGCCTTCGGCCCGCCCGTCGACACGACGACCATCGCGGTTCTGAGGCAGCGATCCTCGATGACGTAACCCGGCTGAAAGACTTCGAGCAGCGTTCCGGCGGCCACCGTCTTGTCTTCGCGGTTCATCACCGCCTGATGGTACTGCGGGTTGAACGCATCGCCGACGGCGCCGACCTGCTTCACGCCATGACGTTCCAGCACGCCGACGAAGGCGCGCTCGGTCATGCTCACCCCCTCGAGCAAGGCCTTCAACTGGGCGTTCTGCTCGGCGACTTCCGGCGGCACCGCCGCGATGGCGCGGGCGAAGTTGTCGGCCACTTCCACGGTATCGCGGGCGAACTTGGAGATGGCGTAGCGCGCCGTCTCCTGCTTCTCGCGCTCCGCCCGCTTGCGCAGATTGTCCATGTCGGCGTGGGCGCGAAGCAAGCGCCCCGTGAGGTCCGCGATCTGGCCCTTGAGAGTCTCGACTTCGATCATCAGTCCGTCGATGGAAAACGATTCGCCAGCGGCGGATGCGGCGTCGCTTGCGGGTTCGGCTGTGCTCGCCTGCGATGATCCGCTCGTTTCGGCACCGCTGCCCGCGGCTGCGGTCTCGGCTTTGCCGGCGTCGTCAGCTTTGTGCTCGCTTGCCATGAATGCTCCATTGCAGTGTCGGCGGACGGCTGCCCCGGCCACGGAGCGGTCGCCTCGCCTTGGTTTCGTTGCGTCTCGGATGTCGGCGCATATCGACCGTTGGCGGCGAAAAATCAAGTCGCGCGCGGCGCGGCGGCAGGTTCCGATCGGGCTTTCACCGTGTCAGCACGCGGCCGATCAGTTTGGCCGTATAGTCGACCATCGGGATGATACGCGCATAATTGATCCGGGTCGGCCCGATGACGCCGAGGATGCCGACGACCTTGCGCGACTGGTCGTGGAACGGCGCCACGACGAGCGACGACCCGGAGAGCGAGAACAGCGTATTCTCCGAGCCGATGAAGATGCGCACACCCTCGGCGTTGTCGGCGAGCTTCAAGAGCTGCACCACCTCGCGTTTCTGTTCCAGATCATCGAATAATTTGCGGATACGCTCCAGGTCTTCCGCCGCCGTCAGATCCTTGAGCAGATTGGATTGCCCGCGCACGATCAGACTGCGGCGGTCGTCGAATGTGCCCGACCACTCGGCAACGCCAGCTTGAATGGCCTTCTGCGTCAGTTCGTCCAGTTCGGCGCGCGCGGCCTTGAGCTGGCGCTCGATCCGCTCGTGAGCCTCGGGAATCGTCAGGCCGCGAATGTTTGCGTTGAGGAAGTTTGCCGCTTCCTGCAGGGCTGACGGCGTGGTGCCTGGCGGTATCGAGACGATTCGGTTCTCGATCTGCTGGTCGTCGCCGACGAGGACCACCAACGCCCGTCCAGGCTCCAGCGGCACGAACTCGATGTGCTTGAGCCGCGCCACCTGCTTTTCCGCCAGCACCACGCCGGCGCAGTGCGACAGGCCGGAAATCATGTTGCTGGCTTCCGCGAGCACCGTCTCCATGGAGGTCTGGCGGCCGCCGGCGGCTATCTGGGCTTCGAGATATCCGAGGCGACGGGCTGGTGGCTGCTGGCCTTTCCGCTGGTGTTCCTGATCGTCGCACTGATCGGCATCGTCCTCCAGCATCAGGTCTTCCGCCGCATGGAGGGCGAGGAACTGCGCCAGACCATGGTGACGATCGGCCTGTCGGTAGTGCTGGCCGATCTCATGCTCTGGATCTGGGGGGGCCAGTCCTACACCATATTGGCGCCGCAATGGCTCTCGGGCCCGATGGAGCTGCCGATCATCGCCGGCGTCGACCGGTCGGGCGAGTATTCCTACCTGCGCTATCCGCAGGTGCGCATCGCAATCCTCCTCGCGGCGATCGTCATGGGTGTCGCCATGTGGATGGTGCTGAACCGCACCAAGCTGGGGATGCTGATCCGCGCCGGCGTCGACGATCGCGAGATGCTGACCGCCTCGGGCATCCGCATCCAGTACGTCTTTCTCGCCGTCTTTGCCTTCGGGGCGGGCCTG
>JBKBNR010000103.1:0-9162 GCA_046295315.1 Hyphomicrobiaceae bacterium | reverse complement strand
GAGTTCGTCCTCGTAGGACTTGACGGTGTGAGTGTTCATGCGCGGAGCCTCTGCGTTCTGCGGCTTATCCGAGAAGCCGAACAAGCGACCGATCTGGGACATCAGCCAAACCGTCCAGTGATATAGTCCTGCGTGCGCTGATCCCGCGGGTTGGTGAAGATCTGCTTGGTATCGCCGACCTCGACCAGGTTGCCGAGATGAAAGAAGGCCGTGCGCTGCGAGACACGCGCCGCCTGCTGCATCGAGTGCGTCACGATGATCATGGTGAAGTTGGACTTGAGCTCGTCCATCAGCTCCTCCACCTTCGCCGTCGCAATCGGGTCGAGCGCCGAGCACGGCTCGTCCATCAAGATGACTTCAGGGCTGACGGCGATGGCGCGCGCAATGCAGAGGCGCTGTTGCTGGCCGCCGGAAAGGCCGGTGCCGCTGTCGCCGAGGCGATCCTTGACCTCTCTCAGAAGGCCGGCCTTCTCGAGGCTCGAGATGACAATCTCGTCGAGGTCGGTCTTCGACTTGGCGAGGCCGTGGATGCGTGGACCGTAAGCCACATTCTCGTAGATCGACTTCGGAAACGGGTTGGGCTTCTGGAACACCATTCCGACGCGGGCGCGCAGTTGCACGACATCGAGAGATGGATCGTAGATGTCCTGGCCGTCGATCTCGATCTTGCCGGTGACGCGGCAGATCGGGATCGTATCGTTCATGCGGTTGATGCAGCGCAGAAACGTCGACTTGCCGCATCCCGACGGCCCGATGAACGCGGTGACGCTCTTCTCCGGAATGTCGACGTGGACATCCTTCAGCGCGTGCTTGGCGCCATAGAAAACATTGACGCTACGAGCAACGACTTTCGTGCCGGGCGCAGGCTTGGAGCCTGGTTCGGGGGTCAGCATGGCTTTGGCATTCTCAACTGTCGACATATCCATCGTCGGGGTACCCTTTGTTTGACCGTCTTACCAGCGCCGCTCGAATTTTTTGCGCAGCCAAATCGCCAGACCGTTCATCGAGAACAGAACCAGCAGGAGAACCATGATCGCCGCCGCGGTCTTGGCCTGGAATGCCTGCTCGGGAAGGTCCGACCAGATGTAGATCTGCGCCGGGAGCGCCGTTGCCGAGTCGAGGAAACCCTGCGGGATGTCGACAACGAAAGCCAGCATGCCGATCATCAATAGCGGCGCCGTCTCGCCGAGCGCGTGCGCCATGCCGATAATGGTTCCGGTCATGATGCCGGGCATCGCAAGTGGCAGGACGTGATGGAACACCGCCTGCTGATGCGAGGCGCCGACACCAAGTGCCGCTTCCTTGATGGAAGGTGGCACGGCCTTCAGCGCGGCCCGCGCGGCGATGATGATTGTCGGCAGCACCAGCAGTGCCAGCACCAGACCGCCGACGAGAGGGGCCGAGCGCGGCATGCCGAAAAAGTTGAGGAATACGGCAAGGCCAAGCAGACCGAACACGATCGAAGGCACGGCGGCGAGATTATTGATGTTGATCTCGATAATGTCGGTCAACCAGTTCTTCGGCGCAAATTCCTCGAGATATACCGCCGCCAGCACGCCGACCGGCACGCACAGCGTAATCGTGACCAGAAGCATCAGGATCGAGCCGACCAGCGAGCCGAGGATGCCCGCAAGCTCGGCCTCGCGGCTGTCGCCCGATGTGAAGAACAACGTGTTGAAGTGCCGCTCGACCTTGCCCTCCGACTTCAGCTGCTCGAGGAAGGCGATTTCGAGATCGGAGATCTTTCGGTTGCTCTCAGGGGTCACGTAGGTAACGAGTTCCCACGCGCCGGGCTTGGCTTCGGAGGCGGATGTCAGCGGCAGGATGACCGTACCCGTAGCATCGGCATTGCCGATGTTCGTGAGCTTCACCAGGCCGCCGTTGATCTTGACGAGAAGGCTCGGCATCTTGTCGTCGAGCGCTTCGGCCACACCCGGATTTTCGTAACGAGCCTTCAGAGCTGCTATCTCGGCGGCGATCGACTTGGCGCGGCCCGCCTGGGCATCGCCACCGCGTTCGGCACGTCGCAGCTCGGCTTTCAGCACGTCGACGCGGCTCTTGAGCGCGAGCTTCGCCGTGACGAGTGCTTCCGCGAAATCGTTCGACGAGGACAAGAGACGCACGTCGCCTTTGACGCCGCTTGGCGTGATCGTGCCGCGCCCGCCCGTGCTCGTCACGGCGGTCTCTGTTCCCTTGAGATAGAGATCCGCATCATCCGACAACAGGAAGCGGGCTTTGACCGTGGTGCCGATCAATCCAGGATCAGCGACCAGCATGGCGCGCAACTCTTCGGACGAACCGGAGCTGAGCAAACCATCCAGCCTCCGCCTCGGGTTCCGCCCCTCGACACCGGGCAGCGAGGCTCGCAACGTATCGCGCGTCAGAGTGAAGTAATCCGCACGGCGGATGACTTCAGGGTCGCGGGTCGCGTTCGGGTCGATCGCCTCGGCCTTCACCACCGCGTCCAGCACCAGGGAGTGCTGAGTGAACGCGGGGAGCCCCTTGAGCACGATATCGACGAGAACGACAATGACGAAGATTGCCGTCATCGCCAGCGCCATGAGGCCGTAGGTTCTGAACCTTGCCTCGGCGCGATACCGCTTCTTGATGAGAGCCTGTTGCTCCCCCGCGGGCCTGCTGCGACCGCCCGGGAGGGCGCCGCCGATTGGAAAGGATGTATCAGTCATACTGCTCACGATATTTTTGCGAGATGCGGAGGGCGATGAAGTTCAGCGTCAGCGTGACGAAGAAGAGCACGAAGCCAAGCGCGAAGGCCGAGAGCGTTTTGGCGCTGTCGAACTCCTGATCGCCGACGAGGATCGTCTTGATCTGCACGGTGATCGTGGTGACGGCGTCGAGCGGGTTGATTGTCAGGTTGGCCGCCAGACCGGCGGCCATGACGACGATCATCGTTTCACCGATGGCGCGGCTGATCGCCAACATGAAAGCCGAAACGATACCCGGAAGCGCCGCCGGCAGGATGACTTGGCGAATGGTCTCCGACTTGGTCGCGCCAAGGGCGTAGGCACCGTCTCGGAGCGACTGCGGCACCGAGTTGATGACGTCGTCCGACAGTGACGAGATGAACGGTATGATCATCATGCCCATGACGAGGCCTGCCGCCAGCGCACTCTCGGAGGCCACATCCAGATCGTAATAAGTGCCGATCGAGCGGATCATCGGCGCAACCGTCAGGGCGGCGAAGAAGCCGAGGACAACCGTCGGGATGCCGGCCAGAATCTCGAGAACAGGCTTCGCCCAGGCGCGCAGCTGCGGGCTGGCATACTCGGCGAGGTAAATCGCGGAGAAGAGTCCGAGAGGCCCGGCGACGAGAATGGCGATAAACGTGATGAGCAAGCTGCCGACGAGCAGCGGCACGAAACCATAGGCTGTCGACAACTCGCCCTGGTCGGCGCGCATGGCCGCCTGCGGGTTCCAGTCGAGGCCGAACAAGAAACCCATGACGCTCGGCTTGCCCACGAGAGTGGGATCGAAGAAGAAGCGATACGTTTCGAAAACAAGCGAGAAAACGATGCCCACAGTCGTCAGGATGGCCACGATCGCAGCCGCGATCAACACGACCTTGACGAACCGCTCGACGTGGTGGCGGGCGCGGAATGAGACATTGATCGACCAGTAAGCGAAAACGATTGCCGCCAATCCCGCCGAAATGCCCGCGAACAGCACGATAGTGCGGCCCAGTGAGCGAGTGCCCGCAAACGCTGCGCTAGCGTCCGTCAACGTCGCGCCTGGGTCACCCGCGAACTGGCCAGCAGCGACCCGAACGACATCGCGCAGAATGACGCTACGCTGAAGCGGATCGTCCGAAACCGACTCGGGATAGAGCGCCAGCGCCGCCGATTGCGCGAGATGACTGACAATCGGCATCCCGACGACGAAGATCGCCAACATTGGTACGAACGCGCCGATGGCAACGTACATGCCGTGATAAATCGGCAGCGAGTGAAGATCCGCAAACCGACCCGAGGAAACCGAAAACGCGCGCAACCGGCCCGTGTAGAACGCAGCCGCTAGCAATAGCAGCATTGCACCGAAATATGTGGTGATCATTTCAGCCTCGAGATCGAGGGGAACAGGGACGCCGAGCCGCGACTTTCGCCAACCCCGGCCGTACGAGCAAGTTAAAAGGCCGGGCGATTTGGCCGCCCGACCTCCTTTGTCAAAGCTTACTTCAGCTCGCTGCCATCCAACGGAGTCATGGCGGTCACACTAGCCTTGACCTTCTCGAGTTCGGCCTTCGGCAGGGTCACGAGACCCTTCGAAGCGAGATAGCCATCTTCACCGATGGCTTTGTCCGAGATGTACTCGGCTGCGAACTTGTCGAGGCCCGGAATGACGCCCACGTGCGCCTTCTTGATGTAGACGTACATGCGGCGAGCGCCCTTGTACTTGTCAGCAGCGATCGTCTCGATGGTCGGCTCGACGCCGTCGAGGGGGACGCCCTTCAGCTTCGCGAGATTCTCCTCGAGGAACGAGAAGCCGAACACGCCGAAAGCATTCGGGTTGGCGTCGATCTTCGCGACGATGACGTTGTCGTTCTCGCCGGCTTCGACGTAAGCGCCGTCCTTGCGGACCGTCTTCCACACCGCATCGAAGGCCTTGCTGTCAGACTTCTTGAGCGCCTTCAACGACTCGATCTGCTCGGCGCCCTTCTCCATGAACAGTTCGTGCATGGAGTCGCGCGTGCCGGAAGTCGGCGGCGGACCGAGGATTTCGATCTTGACGTTCGGCAGCGACGGGTCGATGTCCGACCAGTTCTTGTAGGGGTTGGCAATCAGCTTGCCATCCTTATCCGGCACCTGCTCGGCAAGCGCCAAGAACAGCTGCGACATCTTCAGCTCGATCTTCGGGCCAGCCTTGGACTGTGCGAGCGTCAGGCCGTCGAAGCCGATGTTGATTTCGACGATGTCGGTAACGCCGTTCTTCTGGCAGAGCTCGAACTCCCCCTTCTTCATGCGGCGCGAAGCGTTGGTCACGTCAGCCTTGTCGACGCCGACGCCTTCACAGAAAATCTTGGCGCCGCCGCCCGTACCGGTCGACTCGACGATCGGCGTCTTCATGCCGGTCGACTTGCCGAACTGCTCGGCAACGGCGGTGGTGAACGGGTACACCGTCGAGGAACCGACGACGCGGATCTGGTCGCGAGCCGACGCCGCATCGACATTCGCGAAAGTGCCGAGGGCGGCAACGGCCACCGTCAGGGCGAGGAACTTGTTGTTCACGCTGATCTCCATTGGGTGAGGGAACTGAAACCGGGTGCCAGCTCCGATCAGCCGGCAAGCCTGTTGCCGGCGAACGTGTTCTTAACGGCCTCGTACTGCCATTTCGTGACAGCATAAACTTATGATAAATATTGATTATTTTTCATGCGCCGCATCGCGGGCGCCATGGACGGCATTCAGTTCGTCGAAAGTCACGGTGAACGTGGAACCGTGGCCCGGTTGCGACGCGATATCGAGATCGCCGCGGTGGCGGGCGACGATGTGCTTGACGATGGCCAAACCGAGCCCGGTGCCACCCTTCGCCCTGCTCGACGCGACGTTGACGCGGTAGAAGCGCTCCGTGAGGCGCGGCAGGTGCTCCGGCGCGATGCCGCGTCCGCGATCCGTCACGGCGATCGACAGCCGGGCCGGTGCGCCATTCGGTTGTCCGGGTTCGCGGCTGATCCGCACGTCCACGGGGCCGCTCTCCCCACCGTGAAGAATGGCGTTCTGCGCCAGGTTCAACACCACCTGGACGATCTGGTCGCGGTCGCCGCGGATGCGCGCCGGCGTCGCCATGGGAATCAGCCGCACTTTGGCGCCTGCACTCTCGGCCAACGGCTCCAGCGTCTGAATGGCGTAGGCCGTCACCTCGTTCAAATCGACGATGCCGCGCGGCGGCAGATGCGCCCGCATTTCGACGCGCGACAGCGACAAGAGATCGTCGATGAGCCGGCTCATGCGCTCGGCCTGGCTCGCCATCAATCCGAGGAAACGCTCGCGCGCCGCCGCGTCGTCGCGCGCCGGCCCCTGCAAGGTTTCGAGAAATCCCTTGAGCGACGCCAGCGGAGTGCGCAATTCATGGCTGGCGTTGGCGATGAAGTCCTCGCGCATTTGCGCCAGCTTGTCCTGCTCGGAAAGATCGCGGAACGTGACGAGGAGAGTCGGCGCCGCACCTCGCAAGGCCGCCGCATTCCGACCGGGCCGGGCCAGCATCGACACCGTCGCCTCGGTGCGGCGCTCGACGGGGATGCGCTCGACGAGCGTGACGGCGATCGGCTTGCCGGTTTCGGTGGCGCGATCGAGCGCCGTCATCAGTGCCGGATTGCGCAACGCGCGGCTCAACGGCTGGTCGGACTTGATGTTCGGAATGAGGTCCGTCGCCGCTGCGTTGTGATGCAGGACATGACCTTCATCGTCGAGCACCAGCGCCGCCTCCGGCATGGCATCGACGAGGATGCGCCACTCCTCGCCACCCTGGCGGCGACTGCGCCGGGCGATGTCCCGTCGGGCCGGTTCACCGATGCCGTATGCTTCCGAGGATCGCAGCGCGACGGCAAACCTGAGACCGATCATGGTCGCGGCCACGAAGGCGACGGCGATTGCGACAGGCAAGGCGCCCGTCAACCAGAGCAACAGCGCCAAAAGCACAACCGGAGCCGCGATCGGCGCGAACGGACGCGCAGCCGCCAATGCCGACCGAACCCGGACCGACAACGGCTCGACCGCGGTGACCGCTCGCTCGTAGAATTTTCGTGCCGTCGCGTTCATCCGTCGCGTCGCCCGTTCACCATTCGGATGGTCGTTTCCCGTCGACCATAGCACACGGCATCGACCGCACGTTTCCGTTGCGAGATGATGCGGGCTCGCCAAAGCCGGGGACGCATGTAAAACATCGGTTCGACGACGGTTGCGTGACAGCGCGGCGGACATGGAATCGAAAAGGGAGGCCGGGATGGCTGCATCGGAGAAAACCGCGAAAGCCGGTAAAGGGGGACTGAAGCCCCTGAAGATTGCATCGCCGGCCAGCGGATTGCCGTTCGACCTCGATAATCCCAAACTGCCGGCCGGTTTCGAGGACAAGGCGCTCGCCGCTGGCGGCTATCCCTACTCGAAAAAGATGAACCGCGAAAAGTACGAGACGGAGCTGCGGGCGCTACAGATCGAGCTGCTGAAGCTGCAGTACCATATCCGCGCCACCGGCACCCGGCTCGTGATCGTGTTCGAGGGCCGCGACAGCGCCGGCAAAGGCGGCTGCATTTCACGGTTCATGCAACATCTCAATCCGCGTCACGCGCGCGCCGTCGCATTGTCCAAGCCGACGGAGACCGAACGCGGCCAATGGTACTTCCAGCGCTACATTCCGCATCTGCCGACCGCCGGCGACATCGTGCTGTTCGACCGCTCCTGGTACAACCGCGCCGGGGTCGAGCGCGTCATGGGCTTCTGCACGCCCGACCAGCTCGCGGACTTCCTGCGCGATGCGCCGGGCTTTGAAAATCTGCTCGTGCAGGATGGCATGAGGCTGTTCAAGATGTACCTCACCATCGGCCGTGAGACGCAACTGCTGCGCTTCCACGAACGCCGCCACGATCCGCTGAAGCAATGGAAGTTGACCGATATCGACCGCGCCGCGATCGACAAATTCGATGCCTACACTCAAGCGCAGTGCGACATGTTCAGGTTCACGCACACGGCCACGGCCCCGTGGACGGTCGTGCGCGCCAACGACCAGCGGCGCGCGCGCCTCGAGGTCATCCGGCATGTGCTTCTCGCGTTCGAGTATGACGGCAAGGATGCGGCCGTCGTCGGAACCGCCGACGCGAAGATCATCGGGTCAACGGATGAGTTGATGTACGGCGGCTGATCCGGGGGCTCTCACCGCGCCAGCAGCACGGGGCAAGGCAGCATCGCGGTGAGTAGCGCCAGCTCGCGTCCGGCAGGCGCCGCAAGGCCACCGAAAGCAGCGATAACAAAAGCCGGAGAAAGCCGCCGTAGTTCCTCGACGAGGACTGGCAGCCCGCCGCCCGGTTGCGGAAGGAGAACAACCGTCGTGCGCGGCTCGCCATGGCCGGCGATCGCCGCCCGCACCTCGGTGTCGAGCCAGGCGAGTTCGGAGCGGCTCTCCGCGGTCAATGCAACGACGACGTCGCGCCCGTCGACCGCCGCGATGCGCGACGCCGTGCGCATCATTCCGGTCAACCGGTCGGCGTGCTCCACCACGGCGACCACGGGCCCCGCGCGTGAGCCCATGCCCATGCCCTTGCCCGATCCCGGCCGCAGGCGCTCACCCATGGTTCCGGCAATGATGACGCCAGTCATGCCGGTGACACGCTCGAACAGCGCGTCCATCCGCGCCGCCATCGTCGCGCTGGCGATCTCGCCGAGTGCAACGACGTTCCACGGCCCGGCGGATTGACATGCCGTCACCAGGGCATTGACCGGCGAATCGAGCACGCGGTGCAGTTCGACAGGCACGTCCGCCGATGCAGCCACATCGATCACGCGCCGACCTGCCGCGCTGACGGCAAGCGCCAAGCGGCGGCTCACCTCGTCGATCGCGATCGGCCTTTGACCCGCTTCGTCGAGCGGGCATTCGCGCGTGAAGCCGAACGCGGCGGCATCAAACACCTGCCGGTCCTCGAGCAGCAGGCATTCGACCGACGCGCCGAAAGCCCGCGCCACGAGCAGCGCCGCACCGACCGCCGCTTCGTTGATCGGCGCCGTGCAGTTGAGCCGCAGCACGACGCGCCCGCGCCCTTCGCCACGCTCTGCGACATGCGCCGTCACGACACCGTCTCCGATCCGGCATCCCTGGAGCGCGCGTCGCCGCCGCGATCGCGCAGCGCCCGCCGCGCATAGCGTTCGAGCTTGGCCTCGACCAGCGCGTTGATGCTGCCTTCGGGGAAACGGCCGTCCCTGCCGCGCTCGCCCGCGGGCTTGCCCGTGAGCAACGCGATGCCCTCGTCGACAGTCGACACGGCATGAACGTGGAAGCGACCTTCACGCGCGGCCTCGACCACGTCGCTTCGCAGCATCAGGTGCTGTGCGTTCGCCGCCGGTATCAGCACGCCCTGTCGGCCGGTGAGCCCGCGCGCCTTGCAGACGTCGAAATGACCTTCGATTTTGGCGTTGACACCGCCGATCGCCTGCACTTCGC
>JBKBNR010000102.1:0-9187 GCA_046295315.1 Hyphomicrobiaceae bacterium | reverse complement strand
ACAACAAACACGAGGGAACGCTATGAGGAAACAGATGAAGCTTTTCCGGACGAGCGGCGCTGCCGCGGTGTGCGTGGCGGTCGCGCTGGCGTTTGGTGCGACGCCAGGGCACGCACAGCTCAATTTCGGCAAGAAGGGTGAACCGGTCAATTTGGTCATCGGTTATCAGCCCTACTACACCGAGTCCTGGTCGGGTGTGGTGAACAACGGCAAGCAGTTCTGGAAGAAGCACCTCCCGGAAGGTTCGACGGCCAAATTCGAGATCGGCCTGCAGGGATCGGTCATCGTGAACGCGATGACCGGCGAAAAGCAGCATATCGGCTACATGGGCGACATGCCCGCAATCGCCTCCACGTTCCGTAACCTGCCCGATCGCGGCGGCACGGACATTCGCATCGTCGCAACGCTCGGCACCTCGCGCCAGCAGTGCAACATCTTCCTCGTCCGCAATGACGCTCCGCAGTTCGCGAACGGCCAGGAAGCGGTCAAGTGGATGCAGGGCAAAAACACGTCGGCCCCTCATGGCGCCTGCACCGACCGGTTCGCGCGCCTCGCCTTCAACAAAGCCGGCATCGAGCCAGGCAGCTATCTCAACCAGAACATCGAAGTCATCACCACCAACTTCCGCGCCGGCAAGATCGACGCGGCGGCAATCTGGGAGCCGACAGCGACCAAGATCGAAAAGGCGGGCCTCGCCCGCCGAGCCGCAAGTGGCGAAGACTTCAACGCCATGGACGGCGCCTTCATGGTGATGCTGCATTCGCTCATCGAGCAGCGTCCCGACGTCGTCAAGGCGTGGCTAAATTCGGAACTCGACGCACAGTTGTTCATGGCCGACATGAAGAACGCCGACGAGGTCGCCGCATTGGCCGAATCACAGACCGAGCAGATCGACCGCTCGGTGTTGTGGAATGCGCTCTACGCCGGCCCCGAGGGGACGACGAAGCTCTCGCTCGACTTCGCGATCACGGAGCAGGCCAGGTCGCTGATCAACGATGCCACGGCGTTCCTCTACAGCCTGCCGAAGCGGCCAGCCGCTGCCGAGAGCGTGCGCCCCGAGGCGATCATGCCGAACTTCGCCGAAGAGGTTCTGAAGGAGCGCGGATTGACCGCTCCCGTCGGCATCATCAAGGCACAGCCGGCGAAATAGTCGGTTGAGACGAGAGGTACGGACCGCGGGCTCTGTTGCTGTTGGAGCCCGCGGCGCCGAAAGATCCGAGGCGGTCTCGGCGATGGCGCGACGGGCCAGGCCGTGCGCGCGACAGCCGGTGCCAAGCGGCTCTGCTACCGCCGGCACCCACACCGCCGGACCCAGGGCCGGGCAGCAAACGGCAACACGTGTCGCCAGCGGCACATCACCCCAAAATGCTTGCGAGAGAACATGGGCCATTCAGCAGTAACGATCTCGATACCGCAACAAAAAGGGCCGCGCGGCTTCCGGCATTTCCTGTTGAAGACGAAGAAGTCGTTTCAAACGCCGACCCCCTATCTGACCGTCCTCGGCATCGCCCTGTGGCTGTTCACCTGGTGGCTGCTCTGCGAAGGTTTGAAGGTCGACCGATTCAACAAAATTCCGGGGCCCATCGCCGTCGCGCAGGAGTGGTTCAACCCGGTGCCGTTTCAGGGCATCTCGATCTTTACCGAGGAATACTACAACCACATCCTCGCCAGCTGCCGGCGCATCCTGATCGCCTTCTCCATCGCAACTGCAATAGGCGTACCGCTGGGCCTCTTCATGGGCTGGTCGGCCAAGGTCCGTGACTACGCCTTTCCGATCCTCGAGACGCTTCGCCCCATCCCGCCGCTGGCCTGGGTGCCGCTCGCCATTCTCATGTTCCCCGGTTTCGAAGGTCCGGTGATCTTTCTTGCAACCCTCGCGTCCCTGTTCGTGACGGCGCTCAATACGATGCTGGGGGTCAAGTCCATCGACGAGGCCTATTTCCGGGCCGCCGGCTGCCTCGGCTCCAGCAACTGGGACATCTTCAAGCACGTCGTCGTGCCCGGTGCGCTGCCCTACATCTTCACCGGCCTGCAGATTTCAGTCGGTGTCGCGTGGTTCTCGCTCGTCGCCGCCGAAATGGTCTCCGGTGACCATGGTCTCGGCTATCTCATCGTCGACGCCTACATGAGCAACGTCACGGTCCCGATGGTCATTGGCATGATCACGCTCGGGTTCGTCGGCTGGTTCACCTCGGTTCTCGTCCGCATGCTCGGCAACTGGCTGATGCAGTGGCACGTCAAGGCGCTGGCTCAGCAGGGTCGGTAACACGGCGGGCGCTCTGGCGCCCCAACCCCCATTCTCTCGCAGCAGAACACGCCCCGACAACAGCGAAAGGCAGAGGTCCCGATGAACGTCACTACCGCGATCAAGCACGAGGGCGCCCGCCCGATGTCCGCGCGACAGACACGCGGCGCCATCAGCATCCGAAACGTGACCAAGATCTACGATCCCGAGGGGGTCAACGTGATGGCGGTCGACGACTGCTCCATGGAGATCGCCGCCGGCGAAGTTTGCATGATCGTCGGCCCGTCGGGTTGCGGCAAGACGACGTTGCTCAATGCGACTGCCGGATTCCACTCCATCACGTCCGGCGAGATCCTCCTCGATGGCGAAGTCCTCTGCGGGCCTGGCAAGTGGAAGGCGAAGCAGAGCGCCGAGCGCATGGTGGTGTTTCAGCATGGCGCGCTGTTCCCATGGAAGACACTGGCTGAAAACGTCGCATACGGTCCGATGGTTCAGCGCACACTGCCGAAGAACCAGGCGCTGGAGAAGGCCCGCCACATGCTGGCCGAAGCCGGCCTCGGCGACGTCACGGAGAAGTATCCAGGTGAGGTCTCGTCGGGCATGTCTCGCCGAGCGGAGATCGTGCGTGCCTTGATCAACGACCCGAAAGTCCTGCTCCTCGACGAGCCTTACCGGGCGATGGACGCGCTGACCAAATCGATCATGCACGAGTCACTTCTCGAGACTTACGATCGCACCAAGGTCACGATCTTCTTCATCACCCACGACCTGGAGGAGGCGATCTTCCTCGGCGACAAGGTGCATGTGGTGACGACGCGGCCGTGTCGTCTCAAGAAGACCGTGTCGGTCGACATTCCACGACCACGATCCTACGAAACACAGTCTTCCGAAGGGTTCCGGCTTCTGATGGAGGAAGTCAACGAAGCCGTGCACGAGGAGGCGATCAAGGCCTTCCAATCCGGCGAGCGCGAAATGGCCTGACGAATAGGCGTCGACGCCTCGGTGGCCAGACCAGAACAAAAAAAGGAACCGGAAACGCTCCCATGACCGACATTGCACACACCAGCCACACACGCACGGCCGTGCTGCCCCGTCGCCGCACGCGGTTCGAGAAGATGATCCAGAACGAGGCCTTCTGGCGCGGCCTCACGGCCATCATCGTGTTTCTTGCGGTATGGGAGGTTGCCTCGCGTTTCGACGAGTGGACCGGCTACCAGGTGCCGGGGATAGGCTTGGTCCCGCCGCCGTCCGCGGTCGCTGTCGCCTGGCTCGATGTGCTGCCCAAGGTCGGCTATTGGATGAGCTGGGTGGAGAGCTTCAAGCGTGTGCTCACCGGGTTCCTCGCGGCCATGATCCTCGGCATCCCGTTCGGCCTGGCGCTTGCCGTCAACAAGTACTTTCGCGATATCTTCTTTCCGCCATTCGAGGTGCTGCGCCCCATTCCGCCGCTGGCCTGGGTTCCCGCGTCGCTCATCTTCTGGCCGACCAACGAGATGTCGATCGCCTTCGTGACCTTCCTCGGAGCCTTCTTCACCATCGTCATCAACGTGCTGGGCGGGGCGCGTGCGATCGACGTCCGCTACCTGCGCGCCGCTCAGTCCATGGGCGCCAGCCAGTGGGATCTCTTCTCGAAGATCATCCTGCCCGGCACTCTGCCTTCGATCTTCACTGGCGCCGCCGTCGCGATGGGTATCACCTGGGAGGTGGTGCTCGCGGCGGAGATGATCTCGGGGGGCGGCACGCAAGGTGGCGGTGGCCTCGGGTTCTTCATCTGGAACTCCTACATGGGCGGGTCGCTCGAGCAGATCGTCGTCGGCATGATCTCGATCGGTATCGCCGGCTATCTGTCATCGGGCGCCATCCGCTACATCGGCGACCGGCTCATGCCGTGGAAGCGGATGTTCTGAACCGTTTGTTCTCAACCAGAACGCAGACACATCAACGCGAGGACAACCGATGGCGATCAATACCGCAACGGCAGCCGGTCACGCAGGCCAGCGGACCGATCAGGGCCGGATCGATATCCGTAACGTCTCCAAGGCCTATGGCGAGGAATGGGCGCGTGAGACCGTTATCGACAACCTGACCGTCGAAATCACACCCGGACAGCTCACCGTCATCGTCGGCCCCTCCGGCGCCGGCAAGTCGACGCTCGTCAACCTCATCGCCGGCTTCGAACGGCCGGACACGGGGGATATCCTCCTCGATGGCCGCCCTGTCACCGGGCCTGGAAAAGACCGCATGGTCGTGTTTCAGGAAACCGCGCTCATTCCGTGGCAGACGACCTATCAGAACGTCGTGTTCGGACCGCGGCTGCGCGGCGATCTCAGGGGCAAGGCGCTGGACGACGAGGCACGCCGCCTGCTCAACAAGGTCGGACTCGGCGAGTTCATGCACAAGTATCCGCTGCAGCTCTCCGGTGGCATGCAGCGGCGGGCCGAATTGGCCCGAGCGCTCATCAACGAACCGCGGTTGATGATCATGGACGAGCCGTTCCGCGGCCTGGACGCGATGTCGCGCAGCCTGATGCAGGAGTTCTTCCTCAGACTGTTCGAAGAAAACCGGCGGACCAATCTGTTCGTCACATCCGAGGTCGACGAGGCGATCTTTCTGGCCGACCGGATCGTGGTGTTGTCGAATCGGCCGGCACAGGTGCGAACGGTGATCGACGTCGGCCTGCCGCGGCCTCGCGACTACAGGATGTTGAATTCGCCCGAAGCCTACGCCATCAAGCGCGAAGCCATGTCGATCCTGCACGAAGAGGCGATGAAGAGCTTCAAGAGTTCGGCCGTCACCGCGGAGATGTCGAAAGCTTTCAGGAATCAGCCGAGCGGTCATTGATGCCCGATGAAAGGCCAGACGCCTTTTCTTCGCCACCGGAGAGAGGGCGTCTTGCGCTTCCAGGCGGCGCCAGCGACAACAGCAAAGCGAGGATTGCGGTTGCTGCAGCAGGACCCCACCCCACGCCGGGGCTTCACCACGCGCGGCGGAATGTTGCGCGAACAGCCGCTCCAGAGAGGAACGACAAGTCCAGTGCTCGAACTCCTGATGAGCCTCGCCCAGAGGCCGGTCGTCATCGCGCTCGCCATCTCCGGCGCGCTGCTCGTCACCGCAGGATCGCTCATGCAAGGGCCGCGCAAAGCGCCGCCGCGACCGGTCGGTCGATGGTTGAGCCGCATCGGATACACGTTGACCTTTGTGAGCATCCTGCTTTTCATCGTCGCGGGCTATCTGTCGGGGCGTTGACGGTCGACGAGCCCAGCACAGATCGCGTTGGCGAACATTGGAATTATCAGCGTGTGTGGTCGGGTTGGTGGAGCACGGCCCGTCGTGGTGAAGCACTTGGCGGTTTCGTCGCGCGCGCGGCCAGACCTCGGCACTGACAGATGAGCGGCATCGGTATCGAGGCCGTGGGCCTCGGCAAGCGTTTTGGCGGGCGCGACGTGGTGTCGGGTGTCAGCTTCGACGTTCCGCGCGGTGGCATCGTCGGGTTCCTCGGCGCCAACGGTGCCGGCAAATCGACGACGATGCGCATGTTGACCGGCTATCTGGCCGCCGACCACGGCACCGCACGCATCGCCGGCATCGACGTCGCGCTGAGCCCGGTGGACGCGCGCCGACACCTCGGCTATCTGCCGGAGGCGGCGACCGGCTTCGGCACCCTTACGGTCGTCGAGTTTATTGAATTCTGCGCCGAGGCGCGGGGGCTGTTTGGTGCTCGGCGCACGCGCGCCGTATCCGATGTCTGTGAGCGGCTCGACCTCCGTGCCGTCGCCACGCGGCCGATGCGCAATCTTTCGAAAGGTCTGCGCCAGCGGGCATGGCTCGCCCAGGCCCTGGTGCACGACCCGGCCGTGCTGATCCTCGACGAACCGACGGACGGGCTCGATCCGATGCAGAAGGTCGAACTTCGCTCGCTGTTGCGCCACCTTGCGCGCAGCAAGGCGGTGCTCATGTCCACTCACATTCTCGAGGAAGCCGAGGAACTGTGCGAACGCATCATGGTCTTGCGGGCGGGACGGATCGTTGCCGATTCCAGCGCCGCCGAACTGATGGACGGCAAGGGCCGGCTGGCCGCCGCCTACACGCGACTCACCGCATCCGGCCCGCCATCTGACAACCAGGGCGCAGTGGCGTCAGCGAAGGAAAGCGCGGGATGAGTATGTCGCGCGACAGCGACATGGAAGGCAGCGGCCGAGCGCCATGGCCCGCGTTCCTGCGCCAGACGCTCGCGGTCGCCCGCGCCGAATGGCGCAGCCTCGTCTATTCGCCGACGACGGCTGTCTTTCAGGTCGGCTTTCTGATCACCCTCTCGCTGTCGATCTTCGTCGTCGCGGATTTCTTCCGCACCGATGTCGCCAGCCTCGACCTGATGTGGACGTTCCTGCCGTGGATCGCGCTCGTCTTCGCGCCGGCGCTGGCCATGCGCGCCCTCGCCGAGGAGCAGGGCGACCGCAGCCTCGAACTCACCCTCACGCTGCCGTTGTCGCCGTTTGCAATCGTGCTGGGCAAGTGGCTCGCGGGCTGCGCCGTGCTGCTCTCCATGCTGGCACTGACGTTTCCGTTTCCGCTCACGGTTCATTATCTCGGCGAACCCGACACCGGCGCCATGCTCGCCGGCTATCTCGGCGGTGCGTCGCTCCTCGCGGTCTACTATGCCATCGCCCTGCTCGCCGCAGCCAGCGTCCGCGATGAGATCGCCGCCTTCGTGCTCGGCTTGTTTGTGCTGGCCGCACTGCTGTTGTCGGGTTGGGAGATGTGGGCTGGACTGGCCCACCATGTGCTCGGCCCCGATCTTGCCGCCGCCGTCGTCTGGATGAGCCCCAACACGTGGCTATCGCGCATGGCGACGGGCCGGATCGAACTGGCCGCCGTCCTCTACACCCTGGTGATGACGGCGCTGCCCCTGCTCTTTGCGGGGCTGATCCTCGACGCCCGTCGCCACCGCGGCACGGCGAGCCTTACGGGTGCCGGACGCATGCTGCTGGCGGGCCTTGCGGCGCTGGCGCTCGCTGTCGGCGCCGTGGCCATCGCCGCCAGGGCGCCGGCCAAGATCGACTTGACCGAAGAGCGCGAGTACACCCTCCACCAATCGACCCGCGCGCTCGTTTCCCGGTTGCCCGAAGGCGTCGCCATCGATCTCTACTGGAGCCGCACCGAGCCGAGCGTGCCCGCCGCCATCCGGATTCATGCCCGCCGCGTTCGCGATCTGCTGGAGTCTGCCGCCGCGGCTTCGAGCGGCAGGCTCCGAATCTCCGAGGCGGACCCACGCCCCGACAGCGATACCGAGGAGACCGCGCTGACCTCTGGCGTGCGCCGCGTGCCGATGTCGTCGGGTGACAGTTTCATCCTCGGCGCCGTCATCCGCCACGGCGACCGCCGGACCGCGATCCCCTATTTCGACGTCGAACGCGCCTCGCACCTCGAATACGATATCGCGCTCGCGCTTTCCAACCTCGCCCGCGAGCGCCCGTTGCGCGTCGGGCTGCTGTCACCGCTGCTCAGCCCCCGCCACGCCACCGAACGGCGCGAGGGCCTTGCCGCACTGGATGAAATCAAGCGTCAGTATGACGTGGCGATCGTGCCCCATTTCGCCGACGCGCTGCCCGAAGGGCTCGACGCGCTCGTGGTGCTCGACGCCCCCATCCTGAAGCAGTCGATGCTCTACGCCATCGACCAGCACGTCATGGCAGGACGCGGCCTCGTGGTACTCGCCGACCCCTACCCGCGCTTCAACGCGGCAAACGCGGTCGCCGTGCCCGAACCCTCCGAAGCGATCAACGACATCTCCGACCTGATCCTGCGGTATGGCGCCCGCTTCGAGGGGGCTGAAGTCGTCGGCGACCGCGCGCTGGCCGCCCCCGTTGCCAGCGGCGACGGCCAGACGACGCAGTATCCGTTCTGGCTGCGCATCGGGAAATCCGAACTCGCGACAGACCATCCCGTGACCGCCAGCCTCAACGAGCTGCTGTTCGTCGAAGCCGGCGCCTTGGCGCCCGTGGACAGCGGCGCCACCGGTGACGCCGGCGAGAAGCGCTTCACCGCACTCGTCTCGACGACCCCTGCAGCGGGCGTGATGCCGCGCGGCGAGTTCAAGGACCAGGGACCGCTTCTGCTCGCCTCGCGCTTCGAGCCCGGCACACGCGCCCGCGCCATCGCCGTCGCCTTGTCCGGTCCGATGACGAGCGCCTATCCCGCAGCCCCCGAAGGCGCCCCGTCTCATCGCGCCAGCATCGAGCGTGCCGCTGTCTTCGCCGTTGCCGATGCCGACTGGCTGTTCGATCCCGTTGCCCTGCAGACGGTCGATGTCGGCGGGCGCACCGTGACGCGCCCCCTCAACGACAACGCGGCGGCACTGCTGAATATGATCGAGTTCGCCGCGGGTGGAGGCGAAATGATCGCGATCCGCTCGCGAGGGCGCCTCGCGCGGCCATTCACGCGCGTCACCCGCATGCTGGCCGCCTCGCAGGAGCGCTACCGCGCCGACGAAATGCGGCTGCTGGAGCGGATCGCGGCGGTGGAGGACCGCATCACCGAGGTTCAAAAGCTGACGGGCGCCAAGCAGGTGTCCGATCTGCCGCAAGAGCTGGCGGGAATGATCGGTGAACTTCGCAGCGGACTGCTGCCGTTCCGCCGCGAATTGAGAGCCGTGCGCGAGCGCATGCGCGAGGATGTCGAGCGGCTCGGCCGTCAGGTCGCGGTCTTCAACATCGCCACGCCGCCCCTGTCAGCGCTCGCGATCGCTTTCCTGGTCTTCCGCCTGCGGCGGCGCGACCGCGCCTGAACCTCGGGCCGGCCCACGCCGGCGCGGTTCCTGGCGAGCCACCCTATGGTTTCACGCCAGAGGAACCGCGGACTCGAGAGTCCCGCAGACCGGCGGATTGTGGGATCGAATTGGCTCCGCGGGTAGGGCTCGAACCTACGACCGTCCGATTAACAGTC